>CAJXMP010000015.1 GCA_913056515.1 uncultured Lewinella sp. | reverse complement strand
AGAAGAAATAACCAGCTATATATTCGAGGTCTTTAAGGCTATTCCTATTCCCAAACACTATTGGGAAGATATTTTCGCCTTTATTGTCAAGGATAAAAAGAATACTATTGGCGTAATCAAAATGGCCTTATTGAGGACTATTGGACGAGTAGAAATAAATGTGGAAGTTAGTCCCGAAGAAGTATTTTTTGCTTTATCAGCTTACAATTCCTTAGTTGAGGTATATAAAAAATAGGCAGCTCAAACGAACTGCCTAAATACTTATGCTTTTTCCTCTTCTTTAACGGCCTCTGTAGTTTCAGGTGCATCGTCTTCTAAAGAAAGTAGGTTTCTTTCCTTCAAGAAATTAAACCATTTGATTACTTTTTTAATGTCTCCCGAGCTGACTTGATCACGATCAAAATCTGGTAGTACATCCGCAAAGTATTCTCTCAACTCATCAGGCTTACCATTCGGGTTCACTGGAGGATTATCTTCAAATTGCTCCAGCATGTTTGAAAATACTTTTGCTAGTTCTGTAGAATCATCATCTGTATAAATGGCGATAGACTCTAAAGGAGTAAATTGATGCTTACGTGCAGGTGCAAATTTTCGCTTTCCGGTATCTAGATCTTCAATGATCAATCCATTGTTTCTATTCCCAGCAATTCTAAATACCCCTGAAATACCACTTACCGCAATAAGATCTTTTAAGTTCATAATTCAATTATTTATCGGAGCTTAATAGCTCATTAGTTTTTCCAATTGTTCTTTTAGTCGCTGAACTGGAAGGAATTGTTCCTCCAAGGCAGCAGCAAATGGGAATGGTGTGTCCAGACTTGCTACACGCATGACTGGAGCATCCAAATGCTCAAATAAATGCTCAGATATATGTGCAGACAATTCACCTCCGATACCTCCAAGTAAAGTGTCTTCGTGTAAAATCATCACCTTATTGGTTTTCTGCACCGTAGCACTAATCGCATCGTAATCAAGTGGAAGCAAGGTTCTCAAATCAACAATATCTGCTTGAATACCTAATTCAGCACACACTTTTTCTGCCCAATGTACACCCATACCATAAGTGATGATACTTAAGTCAGTACCAGTAGTTACCATACGAGCTTTTCCAAACTCAATTGTGTACGGTTCATCAGGCACATCAGCAGTGATAGAACGATACAGGGCTTTATGTTCAAAAAACATAACCGGGTTTGGATCTTCAAAGGCAGTTATTATTAGTCCTTTTGCATCCTCCGGAGTGGAAGGATAGGCAATTTTTAGTCCAGGTGTATGGAAGAACCAAGCCTCATTACTTTGTGAATGATAAGGTCCTGCACCAACCCCACCTCCAGTAGGCATTCGGATAACCACATCAGCATTTTGCCCCCATCGGTAATGAAGTTTGGCCAAGTTGTTCACAATTTGATTAAAACCACAGGTTACGAAGTCTGCAAACTGCATTTCAACCATGGCTTTGCTACCTTTTAAGCTCAAGCCCAGACCTGCCCCAATGATAGCACTCTCACACAGTGGAGTATTTCTTACTCGATCTTTTCCAAAGGCTTCATTAAAACCATCTGTAATCTTAAATACGCCGCCATAATCGGAGATATCTTGACCCATTAGAACCAAATTATCATGCCTTTCCATGGCTTGTCTTAATCCTGCAGAAATAGCATCTACAAAACGAAGCGCTGTGGTCTTCGTTGGATCAGCAACAATAGCTTTATAAGTATATGGCGCATATAAATCTTCTAATTCAGTTTCTAGATCAGCTTCAATGGCAGGCAGATTAAAGGCCTCTTCTACCTTTTGATTGATTTCTTTTTTGATGGAGGCTCTAAGCTCATCGATAAAGCTTTGATCAATGATCCCCTCTTGCAACAAATAATCCTCAAAATTCTGAATAGGATCTCTCTTTGCCCACATATCCATAAGCGCCTTAGGTACATATTTGGTACCCGATGCTTCCTCATGACCCCGCATTCTGAATGTATTACACTCTATGAATACCGGTTCTGGATGCTTGCGCATGGAGGCAGCTAATCGCTTAATGGTCGTGTACACCTCAATGATATTATTACCATCGATACTATACCCTTTCATGCCATAGCCCTTAGCCCTATCTACCAATTCTTTACAGCGATACTGTTCGTTGACAGGAGTGGATAAACCATAACCGTTATTTTCAATAACAAAAATAACGGGCAATTGCCATACTGCTGCCACATTCAAGGCCTCATGAAATTCTCCTTGTGAGGTAGCTCCATCACCTGTAAAAGCTAGGGAAACTTTAGGTTCACCATTCAATTTATGATGCAATCCTACACCCGAAGCCAGAGATAATTGCGGACCTAGGTGTGAAATCATACCTACAATCCCATGCTCCATAGATCCAAAGTGAAAAGAGCGATCTCGACCCTTGGTATATCCTGCAGCCTTACCTTGCCATTGTGCAAATAGGCTTTCCATAGACATATTGCGACTCGTAAATACGCCTAGATTACGGTGCATGGTAAAGATGAGCTCATCTGCATCTAGTGCCATAGTAGCACCAACGGATATCGCTTCTTGTCCAATTCCAGAAAACCATTTAGAAATCCTTCCTTGTCGAAGTAAAATGAGCATTTTTTCTTCGATCATTCTAGGTCTAAGTAGACCTTCATATAGGGCAATCAGTTGCTTGTTACTGAGCTTACCTTTTTTATATTGAATTTGATTCTGTTTAGTCTTAGCCATGGGCAATGGTGTTCAAACACATTTTGAATCGCAAAGGTAAAAGAATTTTATTGCGATTATCTGTAATAATTTAAGCATTAAGGTATAATTTTTACACGAATCGAATGTTTATTAGTAAAAGGATGTGATTTCAGGACTTTCAAAGGCTTAAAGAATCAAATACTTCAATATTTATTTTAGCATTCACATATTTATTGCGATTTTTGAAATACAATCTTTTACTTTCACTGTAGCACGAAAAACGCTTCATTCATGAGTATAGACCATTTACCACCAGATGACCAGATCCCACAAGAGGGAGATATGCAGCCAGTAGAACCTACTCAGGATGAATTACGTCGTACTCAACTGCAAAGATTTAGAAAGTATATCAAGCGCCTATGGATGCTGATCGCATTGGGTATTATTGGATTTTTTGCCTTCTTTATCATCCTTTCATTTGGTGACTTACCTGATACTAAGGAATTGGAGAATCCGAAGAGTGTTTTGGCTACTGAAGTGCTTGCAATAGATGGCTCAGTCTTGGGTCGATTTTTCATTGAAAACAGAGTAAAAATTCCTTACGATTCTTTATCAAAGAATGTCGAAATGGCACTTTTGGCTACGGAAGACGAGCGGTTTTACGAGCACTCTGGGATAGATTTTAGAGCGCTGGGTAGGGTTTTTGTGAAGACAGTTATCCAAGGAGATAAGAGCGGTGGAGGTGGTTCTACGATTACGCAACAGTTAGCCAAATTGCTTTTTACAGATAATGTATCTAGGAATTTGTTTGATCGCGCCATGCAGAAGTTTAGAGAGTGGATTATTTCCATTCAGTTAGAGCGCAAGTATACTAAGGGTGAGATCATGGCAATGTATCTCAATAAGTTTGATTTTTTAAATGATGGAGATGGTATTCAAGCGGCCTCTGAGGTATATTTTGGAAAGCCACAGAATGAATTACATGTCGAGGAAGCCGCTATGTTAGTGGGGATGTTGAAAAATCCTTCGTTGTTTAATCCCGTTTCTCAACTAAAATGGAAAAGAGATACCACGGTGAAAAGAAGAGAAGTGGTGATGTCTCAAATGGTTCGTAAAGGTTTTTTGACCAAAGTGGAATACGATTCACTGCGTCAGATTCCTTATGATGGTTCTACTTTCAAAACAACCACTCATAATGACGGTACGGCGCAATATTTTAGAGGTGAATTGGCTAAAGAAGTACAGCGAATTCTCAATAAAGATCAGTATAGAAAACCGGATGGCACGAAATACAACATCTACAGGGATGGATTAAAAATTTATACAACTATTGATCCTATTATCCAGAAACATATGGAGTCGGCGATGGTCAGTCATATGAAGAATTTACAGGCTAGATTCAATAAACACTGGAAGTATAAAAGACAAAGTCCATGGGATTTTAGAACGGAAGAGACTACTGATGTGGCGATGAAGGCGCGACAGTCTAAACGGAATAGAATGGTGCAAGAATCTGGCCGATATCAACGAATGCGTAACAGCATGATGGCGGATGTGACTGCAGCTGTTGAAAAGGAGAATGAAGGGGCCTTGTTGCGACCTGTAGATATCAGAAGGATGCTGCAGGAAGAGCGAACAGGAAAGGAATTGGAGCGCTTGTTGAAAAAGGAGTACATCTCCAAGAAGATGGTTAAAAACTATAAGGCTACCATGAAATCTGATTCTTGGGCGGCTTATAAAAAACAACACGAAGCCTTTTTGGAAGCTAGTGAAAAGGCATTCAACACGCCCGTGGAAATGAAGGTGTTTACCTATGAAAACAGCTCCTTCATTAAAGATACCATTATGTCACCGTTGGATTCCCTATTGTATCACCACAACTTTTTACAAATTGGTTCACTAGCTGTGGATCCTAAAACGGGATATGTACAAGGTTGGTTAGGAGGAATCAATTATCGATACTTTAAGTATGATCACGTAACCTCAGATCGTCAGGTAGGCTCTACTTTTAAGCCATTTGTTTATGCTTCTGCTATTGATAACTTGAGTATATCTCCATGTATGGAAGTATATGATAGAGCACAGACTATCTTCCCAGACGAAGGACAATTTGGCCTATTAGAACCGTGGACTCCAGCGAATTCAGATGGTGAATATTCAGGTGAGAAAATATCTTTGAAAGATGGACTCAAGCAATCCTTGAATACAGTATCTGTTAACTTAATGAAACGATTGGGTAATGTTGATTTAGTACTTAACTTGACCAGTCAGCTCGGTATTAATGAAGAAAAAATCCCAAGGTCTCCTTCTATTTGCTTAGGTGCTTCGGATTTATCTGTGATGGACATGGCAGGCGCCTACACCGCTTTTGCAAACAGAGGGATGTACACTAAGCCTATTTACCTCCTAAAAATAGAAGATGCGAATGGTAAAGTAATATATACGGATCAATCTATACCACAGCAAGCCCTTTCGGAGAATAAGAATTATGTCATGGTTGAAATGCTTAGGTATGCTGCAGAAGATGTAGTCAGATACCAACATAAAGTTAAAACACCCTTAGGCGGCAAAACAGGGACAACTAATGATTTTACGGATGGATGGTTTATGGGTATTACGCCTAATTTAATCATCGGTACTTGGGTCGGTGGAGACGATCGTTGGATTCGTTTTACCAGTATTGTGGATGGACAAGGCGCGCGCATGGCCAGACCTTTTTTCGGAGAAGTATTGAGACTAATCGAACAAGATTCTATGCCAGGATTTGGTCCAGATGTTGAATTCAATATCCCTCAGGGAGATATCGGAATAGAACTGGATTGTGAAGTATATAAACTCATCAATGAAGGAACACCGAATAATGAATTTGATGAGGAGGATGTGGAAGGTGAACCAGTAGACCTCGATGATGAATGGGGATAAAAAAAGGAGCTGAATTTCAGCTCCTTTTTTTATTGAATTTCACTCAATAATACTTTTGCTTTTTCATAGTCAGGATCAAAGCGTAAGGCCTGCTCTAAGTCTGCTCGGCCACTTTCTAAGTTACCTCGTTGAAGATCACAATATCCTCTATTATAATAAGCCTGGACTAGAACGGGATTCAGCTCTACACAGAAATTGAATTTTTCCCAAGCTGCATCATAATCTTCTAGCGCAATGAGTACTAGTCCTGCATTATAGAAAGAACTTTCATCTGTAGGATACATTCTACCCATAGTGTAATAAGTATCTAAACACTCGGCATATTTACCTTGATTGTAAAGCGTTCTTGCTTTGGCAAAAAGAGCCTCTAGGTAAGTAGAATCAATCCGCAATGCATTATTATAATAAAGCACAGGGTCATTTCCTTGTTCCTTTTGAGACCAAAGATTGCCCAATTCGAACCACGCTTCTATATGGGATGGATTTAATTCTACACAGGTTTGCATATTCGTAATTGCCATATCTAACTCTTGGTTATCTGCAAAAATCAATCCAGCTAAGTAGTGTACTTCATCGTTATTTGGGTTGAAGTTTTTAACTTTTGATACCACATTAAGGGCCTCTGTATGATCTTTTAGAATCAAATAGGTCTCCGCCAACTTGAGTTGAGTGTAGATACTATCTGGAAATAAAAAGGAAGCCATTTGCATGGTTTGCAAGGCCTGCTTCTCTCGATAATAATCCATATAAGTATTCGCTAATCCATGCCAATATCTAGTCTGAAAGGAATCTAACTGGATAGCTTTGTTAAAATCCAGGATAGCTTCGTCAAAACCTTCCGCTTGATAGAAGTATTCACCTCGGGTATAATACAAGTCTGGGTTGTTTGGATTCTTCTCCAATGCAGCATTAATCATCTGAAGCCCAGTTGGGTCATTGATCTGAAGACTGTCTTCTTGTTGTGTCTCTTGAGTTTTTGACTCACAGGCCATCAAAAAAAGTATTGGAAGCACTGCAAACCAGCTATATTTTATCACATTCATAATTCTAATTTATACGGCTACGTTATGTGTTCTAAGTGCGTCATTTAGAGACACTTTTTTATCTGTACTGGCCTTTCTTTTTCCTATAATTAAGGCACAGGCTACTTGGTAATCTCCTGCTGGAAAGGATTTAGTATAGGTGCCTGGAATAACTACCGAACGTTCAGGAACTTCCCCTGTATAAATAACTTCTTCTGGACCAGTTATATCAATAATTTTTGTAGACTTAGTTAGTACAACATTTGCACCTAAAACTGCCTCTTTCCGCACACGTACACCCTCCACTACAATACACCTAGAACCAATAAAGCAATTGTCTTCAATAATAGTAGGTGTTGCTTGAAGCGGTTCTAATACGCCTCCAATACCAACACCGCCACTTAAGTGAACATGCCTTCCAATTTGGGCACAAGAACCAACTGTTGCCCAGGTATCTACCATGGTTCCTGTACCAACCCAAGCACCAATATTCACATAACTCGGCATCATAATGACCCCTTGCTCTAAGAAAGAGCCAGCACGTGCAATAGCATGAGGAACTACTCTAACGCCTAGTTCAGCATAATTCTTTTTTAGTGGAATCTTGTCGTGAAATTCAAAAGGACCAACTTCAATAGTCTCCATTTGCTGAATAGGGAAGTATAAAACAACCGCTTTTTTAACCCATTCATTGACTTTCCAATCATCACCACTGGGTTCAGCTACACGTAAGGCACCAACTTCCAATTGGGCTATAACTTGACGAATGGCATCTTGTGTAGATGATTGCTCCAGTAAACTTCTGTCAGTCCAAGCCGCCTCAATGATTCCTTTTAAGTTTTCCATAAAGTATTTCCGTTTATTATTGGATTGAAGGATTAGGTTTTGAATATTGGGCTAAAGATATAAAAGACAAGGCCCTTTTTGTGCTTATATTGTCCAAGAGAGCCAAAAAAATGATCTTTATTTGAGTGAAAGCCTTTAAATTATTGTTTACACTTTACACATAACCATTAATCAACTGCATTACACATGTTTGATTCAGCAGATACACCGAAAATACTGTCAAAGACTAAAGCGTTCTTGAATCCGAACTATTCCTTCAGTCTAATTGATATGGAGGATCTGGCCAACTGTATTCGATTTCATGAATGGTGCTATTATGTGAACAACCAACCTGTGATTGCAGACTTTGAGTATGATCAATTATTCAAAAAACTGGAAGCTTTAGAAGCTCAGTTTCCAGATGCTGTTGATCCAGATTCACCGACGCAGCGTGTAGGTTCAGACTTGAGTCCAGATTTTGACACAGTTGAACACCTTGTTCCCATGTTGTCTTTAGGTAATTCTTACAATGCAGAGGATTTAAAAGATTTTGACGAGCAGATTCATAAGTTAGCCTTAATTCCAATGGATCAGGCTATTGAGTATGTAGTTGAACCAAAATTTGATGGTGGCTCAGTGGCTTTGGTGTATGAGGATAATAAACTCGTTCGAGGAGCTACTCGAGGTAATGGTAGTCAAGGAGAGGAAATGACCCCCAATGCAAGGGTGATGCGATCTATCCCACTACAAGCTGATTTTCTATCTAAAGGTATGGCCAAAGTAGAGCTAAGGGGGGAGGTTTTAATCCGAAAAGATAATTTTGAGAAAATTAATAAACGCAGAGCAGCTGAAGGACTTAGCCTATTTGCAAATCCGCGTAATGCAGCGACAGGCGGACTTCGAATGAAAGATCCTAGGGAGGCTGCCCAACGTGGTATGGATGCCTTTATTTATCAGTTAGGCTACGCTGCAAACAGCGAAGGACAAGATGTATTGGATAACTTACCTACCCATTTTGAAGCTATCGAGTTATTGAATGATCTTGGTTTCAAAGTGCCCATGGATGTATCAAAAGTCTGTGCAAACATCAACGAGGTAGCTGCATTTTGTGCAGAATGGGAGGCTAAAAGAGAAGCCTATCCATACGAGATTGATGGTATGGTTATCAAGGTGAATTCAAAGGCTATTCAAGATAAATGTGGATATACTGCCCATCACCCTAGATGGGCCATTGCCTATAAATTTAAAGCAAAACAAGCTACAACCACCCTAAAGGATATTGAATATCAAGTAGGAAAAGTAGGATCTATAACGCCAGTGGCCAAGTTGGAACCTGTATTCTTGGCAGGTGTAACTATAAGCTCAGTTTCCCTACATAACGAGGATTTTATCCTGTCCAAAGATTTGCATTTAGGCGATACAGTTCTGGTAGAACGAGCTGGAGATGTGATTCCATATATCGTAAAAGCCATTGAGGATGCTAGAGACGGTTCGGAGGTGAAAGTAGTATTTCCGAAAGTATGTCCAGTGAATGATACTGAGGAACCGGTTGAACTCGTTAAAACAGAAGGGGAAGCAGCTTGGCGATGCCCAAATTGTGTCTGCGGAGCTCAAACCCTTCAGAAAATCATCTTCCATGTATCCAAACCAGCCATGGATATTGATGGTTTTGGTAAGACTATTGTCGAAAAGTTCTATGACTTGGGTTGGATTCAAAGCATAGCTGATGTATATAGCTTAGATTACGAAAAGATTAAGCATTTAGAAGGATTTGGGGAGAAGTCGGTAGAAAAAATGCGGGATGCCATTGAAAAGGCGAAACAAAATCCAATTCACCGCTTGCTGCATTCCTTGAGTATTCATCACCTTGGTAAAAAGGTCAGTAGTCTGATTGCGGCAGAGGTCGATCATGTGCTTGATTTGAAAGATTGGACGATAGAACACTTTACAAATATTAAAGATGTCGGACCAATTGTTGCTGAGAATATAATGGAATTCTTTAGTCAAGAGACTAATATCCAGTTATTGGAGCAACTGGAGGAGCTCGGAGTCAATTTAAAGCAAACAGAAGAGGATCGACCTAAGGTGGTTGATGCCAATGCACCCCTGGTGGGTAAAACTATTTTGTTTACTGGCAAATTGGTTCAAGTCGGCCGCAAGCAAGCACAAGAGCTGGCAGCAGCAGCAGGCGCTAAAAATATTTCAGCGGTTAGTTCGAATTTGGATATCTTAGTGGTTGGTGAAAAAGCCGGTTCAAAGCTGAAGAAAGCTACTGCACTCGGTACGGTAGAGATCTGGACCGAAGAAGAATTTTTGAATAAAATAAATAACTGATAACATGCGATTACTCCAACTTTTTATTTTTTCCTTGTTGAGTACTTCCCTATGGGCTCAAGCAGATGATGCTGTTTCAAAGGCAGCCTTTACCATTCGTTTTGAGACCAATGCAGTCAAGGGATTCAAAGTCATGCAGTTTAACGGCTTTAATTTTGAAGAGTTAGCGGCGGTACCTGTAATGGATAGTTTCGCACGTGTTGAGGTAGAACTGAATAGTGTTCGATTCTTCTATGTAGGTACAAATACTAGGGACATGAAGCCGATAGTATTAAAGCCGGGGATAGAAGAACGGTTTTTGTTGAATCAAAAATCATTCCGTGCACTGCGGTATGATGTATCCAGTTTTAATGGTCAATATGCAGCTGCAACGAAGGACCTGAGAGCGATTAATAAAAAGCGAAATAGTATGGTTCAGAAGTGGCATGGAGTTCGCACCGATGCCGCTAAGGTTGCCAGTATTGGCGAGATTTTTCAGCGCATAGAGGAAGACGAAAAGATATTGCGCGACAGCTTTGCAGCCATTGATCCTTTTTATGGGGTATGTTATGACTTGATGACTTATCCAATGTTCCAAGTGGATCCAGGAGATTTTGAAAATGATCTTTTGCATTATGTCAATAGACGATTTGAAGGGATCGACTTCAATGATCCAAATGTGTATAATAACTCTTGGTTATATGAGGCTTATAAGGAGTTTGCAGAGTTAGTTTCCTCTTACACCCTAACCCCAGAGGACAATGAAAAGGCCATTCTATCCCAAGTTTATCGGGCAGAAAATCCCAAAGCGAGGGTGTTAGCTTTTGGAGGTGCTTTGGCAGGTTTAGAGGCCAAGAAACACGGTAATTATTCGGTGATAGCACAGCGCTTTTTAGAAGAATTTGAAAATACCTCTCCTGAGATTCGTACCATGCTAGAAACTAAGATCAAGCGAATGGATGCGTATAGAATTGGTGGAGATGCACCACTTTTTACGCAGAATACACCAGAGGGTGAGGCATTAAGCTTAGAGGATTATAGAGGAAAGGTGGTATTGCTAGATTTTTGGGCATCTTGGTGTGGACCTTGTCGTAGAGAGAATCCAAATGTGGTTAAAGTATACGAAAAGTATAAGGATCAAGGATTTGAAATCATTGGTATCAGCTTGGATAAGGACCAGAAACGCTGGGTAGATGCCATAGCCAAAGATCAATTGACTTGGCCGCAAGTGTCTGATCTGAAGGGTTGGCAAAATGCGGTTGGACAGATGTATGGCGTAAGCTCTATTCCCCACACTGTCCTTTTAGATGAAGAAGGAAAAATCATTGCGTTGAAATTGAGAGGACCAGCATTAGAACAAAAATTAGAATCTATATTCAGCGAGAAAAATAAATAAGGTTCACGAAACGGATACATGCAGAAAATTAAAAGTACCCTACAAGGCATTTTCCGATCCTTCCCCTTTCAGTTGGGATTGGCTCACTTGCAGCACAACTTGTTTTTGCTGTCTATCTTTGCCTTTCTGCTATTGATTATCTTCGGCCAGCTAGGTAGAACCTATGGGTTTCATTTTTTGTTTTTGAAGCCTATATATTTAGGAGAAACAGGTTTTTTAAGCTTTGTCTTCCTGGGGCTTACATTAGGTTGGTTAATCATTAATTGGAACTTGACCACCTATATTCTGCACTCCCATAGATTTCCTTTTTTGGCCACATTAGAGCGACCATTTATTAAGTTTAGTTTCAATAATTTCTTCTTTCCATTTGTATTCCTTTTGTTGTATGTATACTCCATTTGGTCCTTTGAGAAAAATATGGAGCTACTCAGCACTACTCAGATTTTCATACATATTGGAGGACTATTGGTCGGTATGTTTTTAATACTAGGTGTACTCACCTTGTATTTTCGATACACCAACAAGGACTTGAATCGAGAAATTAAGGTGCTCAGCAACATTCAAAAGAAGGTAGAATCTTCTAAAACTGCGCAGACTAAACTCGCGCAAGTATTTAGAAGATTTAAAGAGGGAGATGCTCAAAAGCAAGTAGAGTTTTTTGTTACGGAGCGGGGTAAGGTTCGTCCAGTACGTGATGTTACCCACTATTCAGAAGAGGAGATGTTGAAAATATTCAAGCATAACCACTCCAATATTATCAGTATTCAACTATTAAGTATCGTTATTTTATTTGTATCTGGTATTTTTTCTGAAGTATCCTTCCTCCAAATTCCAGCTGCGGCTAGTGTGTTCTTGTTGATGTCACTTATCCTATCATTATTTGGGGCGATTTCTTATTGGTTTGCCAAGTGGCGATTTCTAGCTATCCTAGTTTTTTTATTGTTTTGGAATCAAATCAGTAAACAACAGACTTTTAATCATTCTGTCGTTGCTTACGGTCTAGATTACAATACCAAAGCGGATTATTCTGTCGATCAATTCAGGGAGAAAGCTAATGCCGAGCAGATGGCTTTAGATAAAGCTGTAGGTATTCAGATGTTGGAGAATTGGAAGGCAAAGCAAGTAGTAAAAGCAGGGGAAAAGCCCAAGTTAGTTATGCTTAGTTCATCGGGTGGAGGACTCAAATCTGCCGTTTGGTCTTTCCATGTGATGCAGCAACTGGATAGCTTACTTGAAGGGCAATTGATGCACCACACAACGCTGATGACTGGTGCCTCCGGTGGTATGATAGGGCAAGCCTATTTCCGGGCTTTATTTGAACAATCTCTTAGGGATACTACAATAGATCTTAGAGATGAACAATACTTGCTGAATCTGAAAGAAGACCTGTTGAATGCAGTGTTATTTTCTTATGTTTCAACAGATTTGTTCTTGCCTATCATAAAAAAGGACGTTTATGGTGAGCGTCAACCTATGGACCGGGCGTATGCCTTCGAAAAAAGGCTCAATACCGTAACTGGAAATGTATTCGATAAGCCCATTACTGCTTATCAATCGGCTGAAGTTGCAGCAGAGATTCCAATGCTGCTCATGAGTCCTTCCATCGTTAATGATGGCCGCTTATTGTATCTGTCTGCTCAAGGGGTATCCTATATGATGGCTAATCCGAATCAGTTGACCATAACAGAAGAACCTTTCTATGATGGAGTAGATTTTGGCTTGCTTTTTGAGGATCAACAAGCATCCAATCTCCGTTTTTCATCTGCAGTTCGCATGAATGCTTCTTTTCCTTATGTGCTTCCTAATGTAAATCTGCCTTCTGATCCAGGTATACAAGTATTAGATGCTGGCCTTCGGGATAATTTTGGTTTGAAAACCTGTATTCGATTTGCTCATGTATTTAAGGACTGGATCAAGGAGAACACCTCTGGCGTGGTCGTTGTAGAATTGCGCGCTTTTGAGCGAGATACATCTGTAGGCTCTTTGGATAATATTGGTGTCTTGGAAGGATTGTTGAACCCACTAGCCTTAGCAGGGGATATAGTTGCCCTACAAAATTTTGAAAATGATAACAACCTGGGATATTTGAGTGAACTCTTGGGTCCAGATATGTTACATCATATTCAATTCCTTTGCACCAATGAAGAAGAACTGGAGGAATTGCCCATTAGTTTGAACTTGAGTCAGCTGGAGTATAACGAGATTATCCAAAATTTGGAAGTATACCACAAGAATCAAGAAGCCATTCGACAATTCCTTCAGTTAGTAAAACCTTAGTGTTTATTGCACAAAGACTTTTTGAGTTTGGATACCAGCCGAGGTATGCGCTTTAAGCAAGTACAATCCAGCTGGAGTTCCTTCCATATTTAAGCTGCAGCTCGAATGATGCTGGGCTTGATCCAATAAGATTTTACCGGTCAGGTCTAATAATTGAACTCGTTGGATTAAATGAGTGGACGTGATGTGCAACTCTTTTTGAACAGGATTTGGGAAACAACTCAGTTTTGCGATTTCTGCCGGTTGCTCTTTTGTATTGGTGCAATTCACGACTTCAACAATTAAGTCTAAACCTAAATATTGAGTATAATCCGGACAGATGGATGGTGCTCCTTGAACGGTATAGGCTCCAGCCTCATGAACGACTAATTTAGAGTCTGTTTCACCAACTATTTCTGCACCATCTTTGTACCAAATGATGTTGGTATCATAAGGTAGATTTATTTCAAAAAACATAGAGTCACCAGAGCAAATGATGGCCTCACCCATATTACCAATTTCAAAATCCCCAACACTAGCTACAGTAACCGGTAGAAACCACCAACTATCTACTAAGATTTCTTCAGACATCTCCGTACAATTATCCAGAGTAACTTCAACAGAAATGTAATAACCTACGTCATTAGCTGAACTCACATCTAGAAATTGCTCAGTAGCTCCGTTTATTGGAGTGGCTTCCGTTTCATTATAAGCTCTTTTCATCCATTGATAAGCTTCATATTCTTGAGTAAAAAGTTGTCCGTTAGCATTTGGACAAAGAATGAGGTCTCCTTCTACGGTAGCCTCAAAGTCGCATTGGGCCAAAAGACTATTTGAAAAGCCGATTAAAAGTAAAAGTGGAAAAAGTAGACGCATGGTGCTCTTTTTTAATGATAATAATAAGGGTTTCCTTATAAAGACGAAGAAAAATCACTTGGGGTTGCGCTTATAAGATCTTTAGGTCTAAAGCTTCAAAGGTTTCTTGAGAGTCTTCTACAATAATTTGTAAAGGTACTTCACTTAGGGATTGCCAAGTTTTCGTAAGTAGATCACAATAATCTTGCTTTACCTCACTGGATTCACCTTTTGGAAAGCCGATAACTAAAAGGAAAAACCATCGGTCTGCCTCAAAGGCCTTTGCTTTTATATACCAGGGGTGTTGTCGTTGAATAAAAAAAGGCATTCGATCCAGAAACTTAAAAAGTAGTCTTTTGGGATTCCTGGTTCTGAAGTAGGCAAAGATAGCCGCTAAACCAGTACTGCTGCCACGCATTTTTTCTACTAAAGTATATGCTAATTCATCCGCAGGCGGATAAAGGGCTTTTGGCGCATATTGCCCATAATTCTTGAGTTCTAAGAGTACTAGTTGATCTTTTTCCATAAAAACAAAGTCAACAGCCTTCAATCCGGCAGAAGTAAATTGCCTATAAAAAGGGTGTTCGTCATAGCGTATGACAGGATCATCTGTTTGGAAGCAAAGCAGAAAGGAACTCTCTTTAAATGTTTTACTTTTTTTGGCCCAAAGCATCTATTATAACTTTTGACTAAACCCTTACATGGACAAAAGTCCTTGAATAGCTTGAAGATAAATTTTATTTAGTATTTTTGCAGCAGACCAATGCTCTAATCAAAATAAGCCATTTATGAATAAACCCTTAGTTTACCAACCTAAACATAAGGTAAGGTTAGTTACTGCAGCCTCTCTTTTCGATGGGCACGACGCTGCCATCAACATTATGCGTCGAGTAATGCAAAGTTCAGGTGCAGAAATCATCCACTTAGGACATAACCGCTCCGTCCATGAAATCGTAAAAACAGCGATCCAAGAAGATGTGCAAGGTATTGCGATTACCTCTTATCAAGGTGGGCACAATGAATTCTTCAAGTACATGTACGATCTGCTTCAAGAAGCAGGTGCTAGCCACATCAAAATCTTTGGTGGAGGTGGAGGTACTATTTTACCTTCGGAGATTGAAGATTTACACGCTTATGGAATCTCTAGGATCTACTCCCCAGATGATGGTAGAGAAATGGGCCTTCAAGGTATGATCAATGATGTATTACAAAAATGCGATTTCCCTGTTGGTGAAAATCAAGTGGCAGATTTGAGTACAATCGAACATAAAAATTCAACCGAATTAGCACAGTTGATCTCAGCAGTGGAAAACTATCCAGAAGTATCTGATGCTTGGATGGAAAAGATTCGGGAAAAAATACAAACGCAAACGGTTCCAGTACTGGGTATTACAGGAACAGGAGGCGCAGGTAAATCCAGTTTGGTAGATGAGCTAATCAGACGTTTCTTATTGGATTTTCCTGAAAAAAGAATTGCAGTCATCTCTGTGGATCCTTCCAAGCGGAAGACAGGAGGCGCTTTATTAGGGGATAGAATTAGAATGAATTCAGCTAGCAATGAGCGCGTATTTATGCGTTCACTAGCGACTCGTCAGTCTAATTTGGCCTTATCCAAGCATGTGCAAAGTGCCGTGGATATACTGAAAGCCGCTCGTTTCGACTTGATTATTCTAGAGACTTCAGGTATCGGTCAATCGGACACAGAGATTATTGATCACTCCGATATGTCCTTGTATGTGATGACTCCAGAATACGGAGCAGCTACGCAATTAGAGAAAATCGATATGCTGGACTTTGCTGACATCATTGCTTTGAATAAGTTCGATAAGCGTGGTGCTTTGGATGCGCTTAGAGATGTGCGAAAGCAATATCAGCGCAACCATAATCTTTGGGATTCTGATTTGGATACCATGCCTGTATTTGGCACTATCGCCTCTCAGTTTAATGATCCCGGGATGAATAATCTGTACAAGCGTATCATGGATATGATTACTGAACGCACTGGAGCAGATTTGAAATCAAATTATGTGCTTTCGGAGGAGCAATCGGAGAAGATTTATATCATTCCACCCAAACGTACGCGCTATTTATCAGAGATTTCTGAAAACAATAGATCTTATGATGAGCGTGTGGAACAACAGGTGGAGATTGCACGGAAGTTGTTTGGCTTAGAACAAACTATACAACTTTTGAATGCACAAGAACAAACCGCTGAGCTGGCTAATACTATAGAGCACCTGAAAAAACAGCAGGAGTCTTTGGAGTTAGATTTAGATGGTGACAGTAAACGCTTATTGGCTGCTTGGGAAGAGAAAAAAGCTGCCTACTCTGCAGATGAATTCATTTATAAAGTTCGTAATAAAGAAATTAGGGTTCCAACATACACTAAATCACTAGCTCAATCCAAGATACCAAGAGTAGTATTACCAAAGTATAAGGATTGGGGAGAGATTTTGAAGTGGTGTTTGCAGGAAAATGTACCTGGAGAATTCCCTTACACAGCGGGTGTATTCCCATTCAAGCGTAAAGGAGAAGATCCAACCAGAATGTTTGCTGGAGAGGGTGGACCAGAACGTACCAATACGCGTTTCCACTACCTGTCTTCAGATATGCCAGCAGCTCGTTTATCTACGGCCTTTGATTCAGTTACGCTGTACGGAGAGGACCCAGCACACCGCCCAGATATTTACGGTAAGGTGGGTAACTCTGGAGTGAGTATCTGTTGTTTGGACGATGCGAAGAAGTTGTACTCTGGTTTTGACCTGTGTGCACCGACGACTTCTGTATCTATGACCATCAACGGACCTGCGGCTACCCTTTGTGCCTTCTTTATGAATGCGGCAATCGATCAGCAATGTGAATTGTATATCAAGGAGCATGGCTTGGAAGCAAAGGTAGAGGCAAAGAAAAAAGAACTATACGATGATAAAGGATTGGAAAGACCTTCTTATAAAGGGGCCATTCCTGACAATAATGATCAGCTGGGCTTGATGCTCTTAGGGCTTACGGGAGATATGATCCTAGATGAAGCCGCTTATGAGCAATGCAAGCAGAAGGCTTTGTCTTCTGTTCGTGGAACAGTTCAGGCGGATATCTTGAAAGAAGATCAGGCACAGAATACCTGTATTTTCTCCACAGAATTCTCCTTGAAACTGATGGGAGATGTTCAGGAATACTTTATCCAAAATAAGGTTCAAAACTTCTATTCCGTTTCCATTTCAGGGTACCACATTGCAGAGGCCGGAGCCAACCCAATTACGCAGTTGGCCTTTACCCTAGCTAATGGCTTTACCTTTGTGGAATATTATCTGGCAAGAGGAATGGACATCGATTCTTTTGCACCGAATTTATCCTTCTTCTTCTCCAATGGAGTGGATCCAGAATATGCGGTTATCGGCCGTGTGGCGAGAAGGATTTGGGCGAAGGCTATCAAGCATAAATATGGAGGTAATGATCGTTCACAGAAACTGAAATATCATATTCAGACTTCTGGTCGTTCCCTGCATGCTCAAGAGATTTCGTTCAATGATATTAGAACGACTTTACAAGCGCTTTATGCCATCTATGACAACTGTAATTCACTACATACAAACGCTTATGATGAAGCCATCACGACTCCTACCGAGGAATCGGTAAGACGGGCAGTGGCGATTCAGATGATCATCAACCACGAGCTTGGATTGGCGAAGAATGAGAATACCTTACAAGGTTCATTCATCATAGAAGAGCTAACTGACCTAGTTGAAGAAGCGGTATTGACTGAGTTTGATCGCATCACAGAACGCGGTGGGGTACTTGGTGCTATGGAGACCATGTATCAGCGTGGAAAGATCCAAGAAGAGTCACTGTACTACGAGACCTTAAAGCACAATGGTGATTACCCAATCATTGGTGTAAATACCTTCTTGAATAAAGATGGATCACCAACGATTATTCCTGATGAGGTCATTCGTGCTACTGAAGCAGAGAAGGAAGATCAGATTCGAACGGTTGAAAATCTGAAGACTTGTAAGGCAACACAAGCTGAACAAGCATTAAAGGATCTTCAACAAGCGGCTATCCGAAATGAAAACCTATTCTCCTATTTGATGGAAGCAGGTAAGATCTGTTCACTAGGACAGATTACCAATGCCTTGTATGAGGTGGGCGGTCAGTATAGGCGGAATATGTAATAGTCATTGAATATAAAAAAGGCGAATCATTTGATTCGCCTTTTTTCATGTCCTAAAAATTAAAGCATTTTTCCCGCATCCAAACGCGCTCCTCATCTGTCAATCGACTTTCCACATCAGCATAGACTTTATTGTGGTAGGCATTGATCCATACCTTTTCGGATGCTGTCAAAAGCGTTTCATCGATTAGTGCTCGATCAAACGGGAATAAGGTGACATCTCTGAATTGTAGGTATCCTTCCTCTTGAGCTGCTTCGCACAGGATTAAATTCTCAATTCGAATACCGTATTGACCTTCTTCATAATAGGCCGGTTCATTTGATGTAATCATACCTGCATGGAAGACTTCTGTGCCTCGACCTACAGGTGATGTAGTGATACTTTGTGGACCTTCATGCACATTCATAAAGGAGCCTACTCCATGACCCGTGCCATGGCCATAGTTCAACCCTTGCTGCCAGAGGAACTGACGGGCTAGTATATCGAGTTGTACCCCAGTAGTTCCCTTTGGAAACTTGGCATGACCCAAAGCAATCATACCTTTTAGTACCAGTGTTGCATTGGTGATGGCTTCCTGTGGAACAGGGCCTAAGGCTACTGTTCGAGTGGTATCCGTTGTTCCATCTAAGTATTGACCACCTGAATCAATTAATAGTACACCCTCTGCTTCAAGAGATGCACAGGATTCAGGTAAAGCGCGGTAGTGTGGTAGGGCTCCATTCCCTTTATAGCCTACTATAGCACCAAAACTATCTCCTACAAAAAGTTCCTGCTCTTTTCGGAAGCCATGTAGCTTGTCCGCTACTTCAATTTCCGTAACGGTTTGTGTTTTTAAAATGTCCTCCAACCACATATATAAGCGACACAGGGCCACCGCATCCTTTTGCATGGCTGTTTCTACATTCCTACACTCTGTTTCATTCTTGATGCCTTTTGCCAAGGGAACTGGATTTTTGCAGGCTTGCAAGCTAGCCTTTGCCATAGCATGTGCTAGTGGTAGGTTGACCTGATTTAAGTCTGCCAAAACGGTACCTTCAACAGTACCAAAGAAGGAGATAGCCTCTTTATAATCTACTACTCGGATATTATCCTTTGCTAATGCCGCTTCTAGGCCGTCTGCTAGACATGATCTATTGGCAAAAAGTACATGACCATTTTTCCCAGCTAGAAAATAGCTGTAGAAAACTGGATTGCACTCCACATCGGATCCCCTCAAATTGGTTAACCAAGCAATGTCATCTAATGCAGTCAATAGGAAGTAATCGCCTTGATTGGATTCTATAGCATTAGTAAGCAGGGCTAATTTTTCACTGCGCACTTGTCCGCTATATTTTAAGTCTAAATGATAAATGGGTTCAGCAGGAGCGGCTGGTCGATTGGTCCAGATAGTATCAATAGGATCAAAAGCACTCACTACATGTATTTCATGTGCAGCAAACATATTTTTCAGACGATTTGCACCAGCAAAGGTGTGCTGCCAAGGGCTTAACGCAATACGTTGCCCTTTTTTCAACTGACTTTTTAACCAATCCCATTGGATGGGTGCTCGGTTTTGTCCTAGTCTATGTAATTGTACCCCTGTCCCTGCCAATTCATGCTCTGCTTGGGTAAAATATCTACTATCTGTCCATAAGCCAGCGTGGTCTTGAGTTACAATCAAGGTGCCAGCTGAACCGGTGAAATTGGAAAAATAGTCTCGAACTTTCCACTGCTCACTTACATATTCGCTCAGATGGGGATCTCCCGAAGGGATGATGAAGGCATCAATGTCTTGTGCCGCCATGGCCTGTCTAAGCTGTTGTATCCGTTCTTTGATTTGCATCATTTATACTTCTATTGTTAAAAACAAGGTTTTTCAATGATCGAAAAAATTGTCATATTGTTTTCCAATAGGGATGAATAAGATTCCACCCCCATTTGGAAACTCTATTTTAAACAAAAAAACGTTAATGGCCGGCCAGAAATTAGGTTTAAAGCAAAAAATGCAGTTCAAGCTTTCCCCGCAGCAAATTCAGTTGATGAAATTGCTACAGCTTTCTGTTGCCGACTTAAGTCAACGTGTGCAAGAAGAATTAGAGTCCAATCCAGTTCTAGAAGAATCCAATTACGAGGATAAAGATGCACCACAAGAGGAGAATAGTACAGAAGAAGTGGAGTATGATGACTACCTCAATGAATACCTAGAGGATGATCCAGTAACTTATCGACAAGCCGCAGATAATAGTACTCGCGAAGAAGAAGAACGGCAAATGCCCATCGCATTGAAAGAATCCCTTTTTGATCGCCTTCGACTTCAATTAGTGGAATTGGATCTGCCTACTGAGGAAGATCGATTGGTTGCAGCTCAAGTAGTAGGTAGTATTGACGAAGATGGTTATATCCGAAGAGATTTATTAGCTATCCAAGACGATCTGTTATTTATGCACAACTTAGATGTGCCCAAGGAGAAGATTGCCAAAATGTTGACTGCAATCCAAGCATTCGAACCACCAGGTGTTGGTGCTAGAGATCTACAGGAATGTTTATTGCTACAACTTAAATATAAACTCAAGAACGAGGAATCAGCGCCCCAGATACGACGGTATTGGAAAACAGCTATGTTAATTGTTCGGGATCGATTTGATTTATTTTCCAAGCGGAATTTCGATAAACTGATGGAGGAGTATGACTTAGAGAAAGCGGATATGCGTCAGGTTATTGAAGAGATCACTAAGTTAAATCCAAAACCAGCAGCTACTTTAGGCGAAGTACAATCTACGGTCCAACTAACCATCACACCAGATTTTATCGTTCGGGAGAAAGATGGTGAGTTGATGTTGAGCTTAACAAAAGGTAATCTACCAGAACTGCATATATCAGATCACTACAGAGAATTATTAAAGTCCCATAAAAAGGCAGGAGGCAAGAAAGCGCGTAAAGAAAAAGAAACGGTTCAGTTTATCAAGCAAAAAATTGACTCTGCTCAATGGTTTATAGAAGCCATCAAGCAACGACAACAAACCTTACAAAATACCATGGAGGCTATAATTTCAATCCAAGCTGAGTATTTCAGATCGGGGGATGAAAAAAAGATGGCTCCCATGAAGCTAAAGGATATTGCTGCTTTAACAGGTTTAGACGAATCTACTATTTCTCGGGTGGCCAATAGTAAGTTTGTGCTAACAGAATATGGTACTAAACCCTTGAAGTATTTCTTCTCGGAGTCTATGCAAAATGTGGAAGGGGAGGATGTTTCCACCACCGAAATCAAATCTGCTTTAAGAGATTTAATTCAGGAGGAGAATAAACAAAAGCCTTTATCGGATGAAAAACTGAAAGACTTATTACAAGAGAAAGGCTATAACTTAGCTCGACGCACGGTAGCCAAATACCGAGAGCAATTAAATATCCCTGTTGCTCGATTGCGAAAGAATGTGTAATAGCTGACCTTTTTTCTTGTGAGAACCAATAAAATAACATACATTTGCAGTGTAAGAAATGGAGAGGGAACGATTTAGTTCCCTCTTTTTTGTACCTATACCTAAATAAATCTGGTCATACATAGTGGAAGATAAGATCAAAGCACTGATAGACGCGAAGTTGGAGGAGGAGTTATTTGAGGGATGCTTTTTTGTAGAAATGCACATCAAGGGAGATAGCCGATTGGAGATTTACCTAGATAGTGATACGGGTATTACCTTTCAACAATGCCAAAAGATGAGTCGTCATATTGAGGCTGTCTTAGACGAGGAGCAATGGTTTGGTCAAAAATATACCCTAGAAGTATCCTCCCCAGGCATTGGTAAGCCGCTTAAGTTACATCGTCAATATGTCAAAAATGTTGGTCGAGACTTAGAGGTGCGTCAAGATGGACAAAAGCCTGTAGTTGGGGAATTGATTCAGGTAGAAAAAGAGACATTCATTATTACCCGTGAAGAAAAATTCAAAGAGGGTAAGAAGAATATAAAGAAGATGGTGGATTACACGTTCCGCTTTGATGAAATCAAGCAGGCGAAAGTAAAACCCAGATTCTAATTTTATTTTCATTTAGTAGTTCAGAAATTTTGCTGCAATGAATTTAGTAGAAACGTTTTCGGAGTTTAACCAGGGTAAGAATATTGATAGACCCACTCTGATAAAAGTATTGGAAGATGTGTTTAAAACACTGATCCGTAAAAAGTATGGAACGGACGATAACTTTGATGTGATCGTTAACGTAAAAGAAGGTGACTTGGAGCTTTGGCGAGTTCGTAACATCGTACCAGATGGTGAGGTGATGGATGAGCAAAGTCAGATTTCGATCACGGAAGCTTTATCTATTGATGAAGATTATGAAGTGGGAGAGGATTGTTATGAGGAATTGACTTTAGAGCATTTTGGTCGTCGCTCTATCCAAGCCGCTAGACAGACATTGATCTCTAGAATTATGGAACTAGAGAAAGATGAGATCTACAAGAAATACTCGGATCGCGTAGGGGAATTGATCATCGGTGAGGTGAATCAAATTCTTAAGCGTGAAATTTTCATCCTAGATGATGCAACTGGAAACGAAGTTGTATTGCCTCGTAATGAAATGATCAAAGCGGATTATTACAGAAAAGGGGATATGGTTCGTGCTATCATTAAGGAGGTTCAGATGAAGAACAACAACCCGGTGGTAGTCGTATCTCGTGTAGATGAATCCTTCTTGGCTAAATTGTTAGAACAAGAGGTTCCAGAGATTGAAGATGGATTGATTACTATCAAGAATATTGTTCGTCTACCTGGAGAACGTGCAAAAGTAGCTGTTGAATCATACGATGATCGTATTGACCCAGTAGGTGCTTGTGTAGGTATGAAGGGATCAAGAATTCACGGTATAGTTCGTGAGTTGAAAAATGAGAACATCGATATTGTCAACTTTACCAATAATGATTCGCTATACATACAGCGTTCATTAACTCCGGCTAAAGTATTGTCTATCGACTTCGATAAAGAAAAGATGTATGCCTCTGTGTATTTGGATCCAGATCAAGTATCACTTGCTATCGGTAAGGGAGGTTCAAATATCAAGTTAGCTTCTAAATTAACTGGATTTGAAATTGATGTATTTAGAAATACACCTAATGAAATTGACGATGTTGATTTAGACGAATTCAGCGATGAATTAGAAGGTTGGGTAATCGATGCGCTTAAGAATATCGGTTGTGACACAGCACGTTCTGTACTTGACCTAGAAATGGAAGAGTTGATTCGAAGAACTGACTTGGAAGAGGAAACAGTGAAGGAAGTAGTTGCTATACTTGCTTCAGAGTTTGAAGATTAATGGTTTTGCACATTCAATTCTTAGTGTTTTGGATGTGCGATTCCCTATATTTTCTTAATTTAGCAAAAAATTAAGGTGTTTTGAGGCACCTTTAATCAATTTCCGGCTTCATTGTTTTTTTGGAAATAGAAGCTAGGGGAAAAAAGTAGTATAACTGAATGGCGAAGAATTTAGTCAAGGTTGCAAAAGAATTTAATGTTGGATCTGCTACGATCGTTGAATTCCTTGGGAATGAGGGATACACCGTTAGTAACAAGCCCAATGCTAAAATTGATGATGAGATGTACAGTAAGCTCATCAAGCGTTTTGGTGATTCAAAAGCAACGAAAGAGCAAGCGGAAGAAGTAGAAATTGGTATAAGACCTTCTGGTAATAATAACCAAGAGGCAGCTAAAACAGAGGAGAAGAAAGCGCCTACCCCAGTAGCAAAAGAACCCACCACTCCAGTAGAACCTGCTCCTGTTCAGGAAGTAAAAGAAGAGCCAAAAGTTGAAGCTCCAAAAGAGGTGAAAGAGGAGAAAGTGGAAAGCCCCAAATTGAAAGGGACTAAGATTGTCGGAAAGATTGATTTAGAGGAAAAGGCTAAGAAACCTGCAGCTAAGAAAAAAGCTGCTCCTGCGCCAACTAAAAAAGCAGAAGAGGTAAAGGCTGAATCTCAAGAGCCAAAAGCTAAGGAGGAACCTAAGCAAGAAGTTAAGCCAAAGGCAGAAGAAAAGACTGCGCCGGCTAAAACAGAAAAGGCTGACGATAAAGCAGCGGCTAAGGATACTCCAGCAAGTGCAAAACCAGGTACCTTCCGTGGAAAAACACCTGAACTACGAGGACTGAAGGTTCTGGGAAAGATTGCTATTGAAGATAAACCTAAAAAGGCAGTTAAGTCAGATAAGAAAACTGCTGGTGGAGATAACGATCCGAAGAAGAGACGAAAAAGAAAACGCGTAACGGTCGGCGGAGGAAACAATTCTAATGCTGGCGGTAATAACAACCAACGTGGTGGAGGTAATCGCTCTGGTGGCGGTCGACCAGGACAAGGTGGCGGTCGTCCAGGTGGAAATCGTCCAGGACAAGGCGGAAGAGGAAACTTTAATAGAAGACACCAAGGCCGAAATGAAGAAGAGGTTAAGGAAGTTTCTAAAAAAGAAATCGAAGACAAGATCAAGGCTACTATGGCCAGGATCAATTCTGGCGGTAAGAAGAATAAGAGTGTTAAAAATAGAAAGGATAAGCGTGAACGCTTAAGAGAAAAGCAAGAAGCTAGAGAAGCTGCAATGGTGCCTGAAAAATTACAGGTAACAGAGTTTATTACCCTTTCTGATTTTGCAAGTCTTTTAGATGTAAGTGCCACTGAGATTATCACCGCACTCATGTCATACGATATCATCGCATCCATTAATCAGAGATTGGATCAAGAAACGATTAATATCATCGCTGAAGAATTTGAAACTGAAATTGAATTCATCAGTGCTGAAGATCAAGACGATGAAACAGAAGAGGATATCGATGATCCTGCTGATTTGGAGGAAAGAGCTCCAATTGTTACCGTAATGGGACACGTGGATCACGGTAAAACATCCTTGCTTGACTTTATCCGTAGCGCAAATGTTGCAGATGGAGAAGCTGGTGGTATTACCCAGCACATCGGTGCCTACGAAGTTCAAGTGGGTGAAAACAAAAAGAAAATTACGTTCTTAGATACTCCAGGTCACGAAGCCTTTACAGCTATGCGTGCTAGGGGTGCAAAAGTAACAGATATAGCTATTATTATTGTTGCAGCGGATGATCGAATCATGCCGCAAACCAAAGAGGCTATTTCTCACGCTCAAGCAGCTGAGGTGCCTATGGTTTTTGCAATCAATAAAGTAGATAAAGATGGAGCTAATCCAGAGAAGATTAAGCAAGAACTTGCTTCCATGAATATCTTAGTGGAAGACTGGGGTGGAGAATTCCAATCTCAAGATATTTCAGCTAAGACGGGATTAGGTATAGAAGAACTACTTGAAAAAATATTATTGGTTTCCGAGCTTCAAGAGTTGAAAGCAAACCCTAATAGAAAAGCAGTAGGTTCTATCCTTGAGGCTTCATTGGAAAAAGGTCGTGGTTATGTAGCTAAGACCTTAGTACAAAAAGGAACACTTAAGATTGGAGATCCAATCGTATGTGGAGAGGAATCCGGAAAAGTAAGGGCCCTGTTCAACGAACGAGGTCAGCGTGTAAAATCTGCAGGACCTTCTTCACCCGTTCTAGTTCTAGGTTTGAGTGGTGCTCCACAAGCTGGAGAGCGCTTCAAAGTAATGGATTCCGAGCAGGAAGCTAGACAAATTGCGAACAAACGTGCACAGATTAGCCGTGAGCAAGGTATCCGTGCGACTAGACGTACAACGCTAGCCGATATCGGTAACCGTATCAAGTTGGGTAACTTCAAAGAGTTGAACTTGATCGTGAAAGGGGATATGGATGGATCCGTGGAAGCATTATCAGATTCATTAATCAAACTTTCAGTGGATACGGTACAGGTAAATATCATCCACAAAGCTGTTGGTGAAATCATTGAATCTGATGTACTACTAGCAACTGCTTCCGATGCTATTATCATTGGTTTCCAGGTTAGACCTTCTTCTTCTGCTAGAAAACTTGCTGAGAATGAAGGAATCGAAATCAAGACTTACTCCATTATCTATGAAGCTATCGAAGAGCTGAAATCAGCTATTGAAGGTTTACTAGAGCCAACCAAAGAGGAGCATGTTGTTGCTGATCTTGAAGTTAGAGAAACATATAAGATTTCTAAGGTTGGTACTGTAGCAGGATGTTTTGTAAGAGATGGATTGATCACTAGAAATACACTAATCCGTGTGATTCGCGAGGGTATCGTCGTATATCCTATTAAAGAGGGTGTAGTTGGAGAGCTTACTTCATTGAAGCGATTCCAAGATGATGTGAAAGAAGTTAGAAATAACATGGAGTGTGGTTTGACGGTTAAAAACTTCAACGATATCAAAGTTGGTGATAAGATTGAAGGATATGAAATAAGAAGTATCAAGCAGACCTTGGATTAATTCCAGGTCGTTTCAATACCATTGAATCATGCTTTTGAATGATAAACAACAGCAGCAAAGTCTTTTTTGGACCTTGCTGCTGTTTGCTTTTTGTCTACCTCTATTCCCTAGGATAGCTACTTATTCTGGCTTAGTCGGTTTGCTCATCTGCTTGATTCGACCAGCTATATACAAGCGCTTTAATCTGCGTTATATGCTGGAAATTTTAGCTTTTTCTACTCCATTGCTGATTTATTTTCCTGCGTTATTTCTGGGGGAGCCTATAGGAGGGAAAGTGGAAACTAAAATGGGCTTATTTTTTCTGCCTTTTGTTTTTGTTTTGGTGGATTGGTCCATTAAAGAGCGTTTACTGCCCTTATTAAAAGCGTATTTTTTAGGCCTAATTGGAGCTTGTCTTTACACCTTGGTGGCTGCTAGCTATACTTGGATAATAAGTGGAGAGCAAAACTTTTTTTACAGCAAACTGGGAAGCTTTTTACATTTCCATCCAACTTATTTCTCTTTATATCTCCTTATTGGTGTGGTTTTATTCTTGTTGGCTTATCGAAAGGAGGACTGGTTGACTAAATTGGAAAAACAGATAGGCTGGCTAGCTGTGGCTTTATTCACGGTATTTATTCTGCTCTTATCATCGCGTAGCCAATGGATTAATTACTTTCTGTTTGTTCCTATACTTTTATATCCTTTAGTCAAAGATAAACTTGGAACATTCAAAACCATCGGTTTAGGATTAGTGGGAGGAGTGTTGTTGGTGATTCTTTTATTCCAAATTCCTTCAACGCGTAAACGTCTAGTGGATGTTTTTCAAAGTACTCCAACAACATCAAGTACTGCAAAGATTTCGAATGTTAGATTTCAGACTTGGGATGCGAGTTGGACTTTATTTAAGGCACAGCCTTGGACTGGTGTAGGCGTTGCTAATCTTCAGGCGGAGCAATTGGATATGTACAAACAACTGGACTATGACCGTCCGTTAAAGGAGCGATATAATGCACATAATCAGTATCTAGACTTATTGGCAGGAGCTGGCTGGATACCATTGTTTTTCTGGCTATTTTGTTTGTTTTGGCAAACCAATGGAAGTCGCGAACTCAAACCCTTTTATTGGACTTTATTAGCTTTGTTTTTGGTCTCTTTTTTAACGGAAAGTATGTTAGAAACCGCTCGTGGAGTTATGGTTTTTGCCTTTTTCATGGGCTTGTTTTTGATCATCAATAAAAAAGCCTCAGATGCGGTATAGATACACGACAGATATCAATACTTCCGCAGTGCATGTATTTGACTGTTTGACTACCACTGCTAAGCTTAAGGATTGGATGGATGGTTTGGTGGCTATTGAACCCAGTCGAATAAAAAAGCGCAAGCTAAAAGCTAGGCAACAGTTGATATTTAAAGATGAAAAGGGTAAGCTCATTATTAAAGAGCAAGTTATAGCCTTTGAATCCAACAAAGCATTGGGCTTGAAGTGGGATTCTGATCAGATGGAAGTGGAAGTACATTATGAAATTCTACCTGCTAAACATAGCGAGCTTTGTCGATTACATGTTGAAGCTAAAGCAACATTTTTCCCTAAATATCTCAATATTTTATCCTTTCTAATTGGGTCTGTTTTGAAGCGTCAATGGACGGAAGACCTCCGTCGATTAAAAATTTTTGCAGAAAAATCAGCATCAAATTAAACCTTAGGCTTTCTTTGTCGTCTATGACCATGTAACTTGTATGCAGAACATGGTCGTAATTCCAATGACAGACGAACAACAGATACAACAATTACTAGTAGCTGGAGATCAGCAGGATAAGTTGTTTCAATTAATTCTTGATACGTATCAAGAACGCTTGTATTGGCATATACGCAAAATGGTCGGAACACATGAAGATGCGAATGATGTTTTTCAAAATTGCATGATAAAGGCTTATAAAGGGATAGCCAAGTTCAAAGGAGATTCAAGCTTATTAACCTGGCTTTATCGAATTGCTAGCAATGAGTCTTTTACTTTTTTGAATAAGCGGAACAAGCGAGGTACGTTGTCTATCGATGATGAAGAGCTTGGGATATCGAATACTGTGCAAGCAGCAAGTTACACGGATAATAGTTTGGCAGAAGTTTATCTAAAAGAAGCATTAGAAACCTTACCGGTAAAACAAAAGGAGGTATTCATTATGCGCTACTATGATGAATTGACCTATCAAGCTATTGAAGAGATCTTGGGTACCAGTGTGGGCGGTCTAAAGGCTTCCTATCACCATGCGGTCAAAAAGATTGAAGCATATATTAGAAAACAGTTTTAACGAATAGGTCATGAAAGACGATCAAATAAAAAAAGAGTTAGAGGATCTCGCTCCTATTTTGGCAGATCTGAAGAATCGATCTAAGGCTGATTCAGATCAACTTCCTGATGGATATTTTGAAGACTTTCAAAACCAGTTTTGGAGTCAGGTTAAGCAGGAAAAAGAAGAATTGTCCAAGGAAAGTCAATCACCTAAGGTGATTAGAATGCATTGGCGTATTTATGCCGTTGCAGCTTCCTTTGCCTTGCTTT
>CAJXMP010000014.1 GCA_913056515.1 uncultured Lewinella sp. | reverse complement strand
GAATAAAATACATTAAACACTTTCTTCTTTAGAGATGCTGTCTTTTTTGAGTTTTAGCTGACCAGCTTTTGAATAACAGCTTCTACACCTAGGTTCATACAAGTCTTTTTCACCTAAAACAACTAGATCTGAAGGTGCTTGTTCTGTTCTGTACGAATGGGTGGCTAAGGAGCCACAATGTGGACAAATAGCGTGCACCTTGGTGATATATTCTGACACGGCTAATAGTGCAGGTATTGGTCCAAAAGGTTTTCCTAAATAATCCATATCTAAACCCGCTACAATTACTCTTTTACCTTTAAGGGCTAACTCTTGGCAGACAGCCACTAATTCCAAGTCAAAGAATTGTGCCTCATCAACCCCAATAACTTCATAGTCTTCGAGGCTATCAAGAATAGCACTGGAGTGTTGAATACCAATAGCATGAATAAAATTATTGTCGTGAGAAACTATAGCTTCATCAGCATACCTGGTATCTAGACTTGGTTTGAAAATAACCACCTTTTGATTGGCAATCTTAGCTCTTTTAAGCCTTCTGATTAACTCTTCTGTTTTACCAGAGAACATAGATCCGCAAATAATTTCTATCCAACCACTTTTGGGATCTTGGGTTATGTATGGTTCTAAAAACATGTATAAATATTCAAATAATTGAGTGAGTGTGATCTAATCCAAGATAATTAAGAAAAGCATAGAAAACAATTAATAGTGAATTTCATCGATATGATGAATTTATGTATTTTAAAATATTAATTTATCCCTAGTACTATTCATGGGTATAAATAAGCACGCAATATATCTGGAGTATAAGAGTTTATTTAACTAATTCTACTTACTCAGCAGGCATTTGGGTGCATTAACCTAACTAATATGAATATCAAGAAATTTAAGAAAACACTTTCAAAGCTAGTTGCTATTGCAGACTCTATCCAAGTTAATGATCAAATATCAGCTTTGGAACAAGAGTTGATAAAAAAACAATTAGTATCACTATATGAGTATTTGCTTGACTCAAAGGACCTTAATTCAACATCAGATTCAAATAAAAAAACGCCTAAAGAGCAAGTAAAGCAAGCGTATGATGAGATATTTTCTGCCCCTGATCCCAACCCTGTTGAGCCAGAACCGGTATTACATGTTCAGGAAACTCCTGCGCCCATTGATACTGAACCGGAGGATACTGTTGTAGAACCAGAGCCTGTTCAGGTGGAACAAGCTATACATCATCAGATGGAGGAAGTTGTCCCATCTTCTCCTCAGGAACAAGGGGCAGCACCTGTATCTACCATTCAGCATGACGCTGGAATTTTAAACGAAGAGCATGAAGATATTTTAGATGTTGATAACAATCAAAATGAGCTATCGGATCGCTTAAGTGAGCAACCTATTTCCGATTTAACTAAAGCCATGGGCATCAATGAACGGATGTTGACTATCAATGAATTATTTGATGGAAACAATCAAGCATTCAAAGAGGCATTGAGCGCATTAAATAGTTTAAATTCATTTGAAGAAGCTAAATCTTATATTTCAGTACATTTAATCGAGCAATACAGTTGGATTCATCCAAAAAAACGTAAGAAAGCTAAAGTGTTTATTAAACTTGTGAAAAGACGGTTTAATTAAGTTATAGTAAATGAAGTTTTCGCAACGGTTAAAAGGAAGTATACAATTACCTTTATTGTTTTTAGGCCTAATCTGGTTAGCGTTTTTACTGGGTTTTCCCCCTGTGAACTGGGGAATTCTTCCACAAAACCTAGACGGTTTAAAGGGGATATTATTCGCTCCTTTTATTCATGGCGATTTAAATCATATCCTTTCTAATTCGGCTCCCTTTTTTATTCTGTTTAGCATGCTGTTGTTTTTCTATCCTAAGATTGCAAAACCGGCGTTTACTATTATCTTCTTGTTTTCAGGAATGCTTGTGTGGATTTTTGGAAGAACCAACTATCACATCGGAGCGAGTGGTTTAGTGTATGGCATGGTAGCCTTTTTATTTTGGTCTGGGGTCTTTCGAAAGTCTATACCATCTATAATTATTTCCCTGATTATCACTTTCCTTTATAGTGGATTGTGGGTGGGTGTATTACCAAACCAAGATGGTGTTTCTTGGGAAGGACATTTAATGGGGGGATTAGTAGGTGTATTTACTGCCTACTTGTTTAGGAAAAAAGAATCAGCGCTACCTGAAAAGAAAAAGGTGTACAGCTGGGAAGAACATCCCGCCCCCAAAAAACGGTTCTTTGATGAAAACCCTTTTGAGGAAAAACCCGATGATTCTGACTCAAACTTTCCTTCTGGCTGGAATACCAACCACACCTAGTATTCTGGTTATTTTAGTTTTTTAATAAAGCCATTAATCCCTTTTTTGGTTAGGGCTGCCATAAATATCTTGGCTGTTTCTTTAGTTTGGAATCGCTGACTAGTTACTCGATGCAGTATTCTATTAATGCCCTCCACTTCATCAATGTTAATTTTAATATCGTGTTTCTCGATGAGTTGCTCTGCAAATTTCTCTGCGCCAGATTTTTTTGAGAAAACACCTAGCTGTATAGTCCAATTACCTTTTTCAATAACTGGAGGGTTAAGGTCTATCTTTGGAGTTTTCACATCAATTACTTCGGAATTATGGTCTTGTTTAATTTCCTTTTGTTGTCGTTTCTTAGATCGTTCGGCTCTTCTTTTAGCCTCTTTCACCGCTTCTAGTGCATTAATGCGACCATATCCATATATATGGGAATGTCCTTTAGTGTATGAGGCCTGACTACCCACTTTGTCCGCGGTTTTTTGAAGAATCTCTTTTACTTCATGTGCGTACAAATCAGGGTTTACAGACAGTATAAGCGCGCAGACACCAGCAACTAGCGGTGTAGCTGCCGAGGTCCCACCAAATGCTTTGTATTGGTTATAAGAGCTTGGGCCATTTATATAGTCATTCAGCGATTTAGAGGAGTCCCAGGAAGCTTTTGCTGCAAGAACAGGGATGTCACCGTCTGAGGGCGCACAAATGGTTAATTCGGGTCCTGTGTTTGAATAAGAAGGGTGCTTATCTCGTGAATCAGTAGCTCCTACTGTAATGACTTCAGGTAGATGGCCAAAATTGTTAATTCGTTTTGCTCCTTCATTACCTGCAGCAAAGAGTATAATAGCGCCTTTACCATTTCTTCCTTGTTTAGCTGCCTTTCGGATAATGGATTTTTTATACTCATTTAGTGGAAACTGTGCGTCTATGGTTCCCCATGACGCACTTATAATATCTGCACCATTTTTGATACAGTGTTCAAACATCTCAAATAAGTCATGGGAAGAAAAACTTGGCTTATGAATAGGCATAAATTGAGCATTCGGTGCAACGCCTATAAGTCCTGATGCATCTGCATTGGCTAGGGCTATGCTTGCACAGGGTGTTCCATGCGTTTCTAAGCTACTATTTGTTATTAGTTTGGCGCTATTCGTTGTGATATCATAAGGGGAGGTTATTTTTCCTTTGAAATCTGGGTGATTTAGGTCAAATCCACTGTCAATAATGGCTATTTTTATGTCTGGCGAGCCAGTGTTCCCCATAAATTCCCAAGCTTTTTTGATTTTTGCATCTGCACCTGCTTTCATTTTTCTTTTTGTAAAAGAGATGCTGCCAGTATTTTCAAACTGCCATTGATCTTTAAGCAATTGGTCCATTGGAAATTCACCATAATTCTCCATTGGAATATCAAAATCTGGCTCTGCTTGAAGAACCATAGACAGTTTTTCTAGTTTATTACAGACTTTAATGGGGTTCTCGGATTGCTTGGTACAGCTGGCTGAAAGGGTGTCTGAAGCGATGGTATGTTTAAGCTCTAGTCCAAACTCCTCCAAGACAATTTGCTGTTCTTCTTGGTTGGTTAAAGGGTGAAATTGGATAACAAGAAATCCTGTAGGTATGATGGGTTTATTACTATCCTTGGTAAAATAGACATGGGTGCCCAATTCTACTTCTTTTTGATTCCTAAGTTGATCTAATATACTGTCTGTCTTTTTCTTGTCTTCAACTTGAAATAAATTGAAACCTCCATACTGAAGTGTAGGGGTGTTGGGAAGTATTTTGTCGCTATTAAAGTGGTCTAGTTGTCCTTTTAATCCAACTAGCTTTTGACTTTTAAATAGCTCCAACTTGTCCGAACCGTTTGAGATTTGAATCATTTCAAATATATTTTTTTATCATCTATTGTTTAAATGTATAAAAAATAAAAGAGGACCACAATATGTGATCCTCCCAAATTTGTTAATATTACTAACTCAAATTAAGCTCTTCTATCGAGATTGGCTATTTGATACATGTTTTTGAGTTTCTTTCTTGCGAAAAAAATTCTACTCTTTATTGTACCTAAGGGTGCTTCTAATTTTTCCGCAATTTCATCGTACTTATACCCTTTATAAGCCATCCAGAAGGGTTCTTTGAATTCTTGCGGAAGTGCACTTACCATAGCTAACATTTCTTTGTAAGATGCGTTAGACTCTCCCTCATTCCTTACAACCTTACTTCCAGAGTCGATGAAATAGTTATTGTCTGTCTGGTCAAGCATTACCCCTCGTCTTACTTTCTTGCGGTAATTATTGATAAATATGTTGCGCATGATGGTAATTGCCCAAGCTTTGAAGTTTGTACCTTCTTTATACTTGTCTGAATTTGCCATTATTCTGAGTGCGGTATCCTGATATAAATCATCAGCATCAACTCTATTACCAGTTAACTTAAGAGAAAAAGCTCTTAAAATAGATTCAATGTTATTTATCTTGTCATTTATAGCTGTAATGCCCATTATAAAGAGTTTTGACAACGTTTTTTGCAAATATTTTAAATTCGTAATTACAATATAGTACAATTTTGTAAATAATTTTTACAAAACAGGAAAAAAAAATAATTTTTACAAAAATATTGATATTTAAACCATAATGAAATTGGTGTGTTTTACTAATTGATAATTCTATAAACAGAATTGTTTTCTTTATCAATAAGCTGTAATTTTAGATTTAAGGACAATAATTAAGGATGAAAGAAGGATTTAATTGCGACATTCTAAAGTCAAACATTCGATTTCTTAGACGCAAGATGAACTTGAGTCAAGAGGAGTTGGCAACAATGATTGGTTTAAATAGGGGTAACATCGCATCCTATGAAAGTGGGACTGCGGAGCCTAGGATTGCGAATCTGGTTAAAATGTCAAAATTATTTTCAGTTCCTTTAGCTGATCTTACGGAGCGAAAGATATGCGAGAAATATGTTTCCATGAATCCTGGAGACTGGAAAAAAGAGTCAGAGCGCATAGTTCTTGCAGTTAAACACCACCAAGAGCGTCTTAACACGCAAAAAACTTATTTCGAGAGTATTGTGAATTGTAAAAAGATGTTTAAGGAGAACAACCCTGTTCTATCTGATGATGCATCCGAAATGGAAATGCACTTCAAACAGTTATATACTCTAACCGAAAAACTAATTAGAAATCAACAGGAATTTATAGAAAGATTAGGTGTACCAACTCAATTCAATAAAGTAAATAAGGATTAAGCTTTTGTCTTAGGCAACCTGCTTAGGATACTATCAAACCTGCTCTTCGCTTTTTGTTTTTGATCAAACTTTAAAAATAGCACAGGCATTTTAATGTTCTTATCTGCTTTACGGTTAATCCAATCCGTAAATGCATCTATTCCTTTTTGACACACTGCTATAAAGTCAATTTTTTTATCCTTGATATATTGATCAAGCACTTGTTCATAAGCTTCATGTGGAAAAGTCTTTTCAAATAGCATTTGGGTGCTGGTCAAGGGTTTACTCTCATAACTCCACTGTTCACCATCGATTTGTCCATCTAAATAATGGATATTGGCTTCCTTCTGAATCCCCAAGCTGAGAATTTGTTGTTGTTCCTCTGTTTCGGCATGTGTCAAACTAGATCCAATGACAAGTATATTTTTAGGTACGGCATATTTAATATCTGGGTCAGGCAGGCAAAGTATTTGATAGTTGTTTTTCTTTAAACCCTTATAAACTAAGTCTGAAGCGGGTTTGATTAATTCTTGAAACTTTTCAGGCCCTACAGCGAGGATACTGAAAGCGTCTTTTTGAAGATTGTACTTTACTTGATCATCTAGATAACCTGATCTTAATTTTAAAATAACGTGATTGGGAACTTGTTTTTCTTGCTCTCTAGCATAGACTAACATTTTATTCCAAGCGTATTTTTTGATTTTTGAAGTACCAAATACCCTTCTTAAGTAATAATCATCATAGGTGTATAGCAGCGTTACTTCTTCTTGCCTAGAAGCTGCAAATGTTACTAGATAGTTATATACACCCCTAGTGTTTGGTTCTAATTTACATGGAAATAAAATGGGCATTGGTTTTACTTAATTATTGTTGTGGTTGTTTTAGTGAATAAATTTTACTGAAAGCGTAGAGCAAGATAAAGGTTAAAACTCCATTTACTGCTAATATGGTAGAACCAAACGAAAAAGTATTCTTTAGGCTCTCATTTAACAAATAGGATAATATAGGTGCACTTATACAAATGCCAATAATTGCGGTAGCTGAGGGCTTTAATTCTTTAAACAATAAGCCAAATACAAATAAACCCAGTAAAGGACCGTAAGTATATCCTGCCGCAACAAATATTTGATTAATAATGGAGCTATCCTTTGGTAGTGCATTGAATAGTAGGATTACAATAAATAATATCAAGGAGAAGGCAACATGGACTATTAATCGAGTTCTTTTTTGTTCTTCGGCAGTTTTAGTTGATGTTTCAAATTTTAAAAAATCAATACAAAATGCCGTTGTCAAAGCAGTAAGTGCACTATCCGCACTGGAATAAGCCGCAGCGATCAATCCAAGTACAAAAAAGACACCCACCAGAGGCCCTAAATGATTCAATGCAATGGTTGGATATAAATGATCTGGTCTTTCAGGAACAATTATAGCTTCTAATGCAGCGTATTCATACAGCATAGCGCCCATGTATAAGAAAATTAGATTAACAAAAACCAACAATACACAGAAAACCAACATGTTTTTCTGCGCATCCTTAAGTGTTTTACAGGATAGGTTTTTTTGCATCATGTCTTGATCTAACCCTGTCATGGCTAATGCTATTAAGGCCCCGCTTATCAATTGTTTCCAGAAATTATTTCCGTCTGACCACAGTTTATCCGTGAAGATCATTTGACCAAATTGGCCATTATGAACAAACTCAGGGATGTCGGTTATTCCTATTCCCATACTGTTTCCAATGGCATAAAGGGTCAAAATTACAGCTAAAATCATACAAATGGTCTGAATAGTATCTGTAACGATGATGGTCTTAATTCCTCCAGAAAATGTGTAGATCCAAATGAGCACTATTGTTGCTGCAACAGTGAGCCAAAAAGGAATACCCATGGGTCCAGTCACAAATGCTTGTAAAACACCAGCCACCAAAAACAGTCTAAATGCCGCCCCGACAGTCCGGGATAGAAGAAAATATGCAGAGCCCGTTAAATGGGCTTCACGGCCAAATCTATTGCCTAAAAAGGTATATATAGAGGTAAGGTTAAGTCTATAATACAAGGGAAGCAATACGCTGGCAATAATGAAATACCCGATCAGGTAACCAAAGACCATTTGCATATAGGAAAGGCTTTGGTTCATGCCGCCATTACCTACAGCTCCGGGAAGGGAGATAAAAGTAACACCGGATAACGAGGTTCCAATCATTCCAATGGCAACCATTATCCAAGCGGAATTTTTATTACCAATAAAAAACCCTGCTTGATCCGCTTTTCTGCCTGTTAATAAGGAAATTAAAATCAAAAAACAGAAGTAGGCAATAATTATAGTAAGTATGAGTCCACTAGATAAGGTCTGTTCCATAGTTTTAAATTTTTTGTCCAAACGCCAAATCTCCTGCATCACCCAAGCCAGGAACAATGTAGGACTTACCGGTTAATTCTTCGTCAAGGTCTCCTATCCATAGTTGAGCATCGGGATATAAGCGTTCAATGTGTTCCTTACCAGCTCTGGAACCAATGGCTGCACAAATGTGAATACTTGCTGGAGTACCATATTCTTTTAATGCTTGAATAGCCACATCAATAGAGGCACCAGTAGCCAACATGGGATCGCATAAAACCAATACTTTGTCTGATAAGTCAGGCGCACTTACTTTGCTAAGTTCTATATCAAAATTTCCCGTCTTGTGTACTTTTCTTTGAGCTGAAACAAAAGCACTTTCAGCTTGATCAAAAACCTCCAGAAATCCATTGTGCATAGGTATTCCTGCTCGCAAAATAGATGCTACTACTATGGAGTCAGCGAGTAGGTTACTAGCTGAAACACCAAGAGGGGTCTCCGTTTCCTTAGTTTGGTAGTTCAGCGTTTTACTTAGCTCCACGGCCATAACCATGGATAGTCGCTCGAGGTTTTTTCTAAAACGCCAGGAGTCTTTTTGGATGTTTATATCCCTAAGTTCAGCCAAGAAGTTATTGGTAATGCTATTTATATTGGTCAGTATATGAGTCGCCATAATGCTTGTTTTAATTGAGTTAGTCGGACCCTAAATATAGCTAAATGCAATTGTTCTTATGGTGTACAAGGGATTTATTCAGGAAAAAATCTGACTCTTTGCAGCTTCGCTATACAGGGTTTCAAAAAAAGTTTGCTTGGATTTATCCCAACCCTCTTTCTCATCAAAAGAACTATTGTGCCAAATGGTTATTAAATTTCCACCATACGTTTCAATTTGTTTTTTGATGTGTTCAAAATCATGCAAAGCCTGTTGGCTCGATCGATTGAGGTAATTAAATAAGGAAACATCCATGATTTGGAATGGGTAAATCCTTAACTGCTCGGTTTGCTCAAGTGCTAAATTATACCAAAGGAAATGTCTAGCGGTAGAAGCTCTAAAGCCTATAGCTTCAGCATATCCCATACTGAATTCTTTTTCTATTCCAATTTGAATCAGATTAGAATACGTTTCTGGAAAGCTTACTTTTAAAAAGTGTTGTCGAGATCTTTTTAATGGATAGCTTATTAAATTTTTAAGGTCATTGTATTCTTTCTGGAGTTGATGGGTTTTTGTATTACTACTGTATGATGGATGTAGTCCCACTTTGTATCGGGAGGATAAGTCTTGAATAAATAGTTTGAATGAATGCTTTTTGATGGGGGTGTTTTTGTCGAAATTGGACCACTTACCAACGGCTAAAAAGTAAATGGGATGGATGTGTTCATGTTGATTGTGGAGTTGAAATAAGTAATTAAAGACAAAATAAGGGTCTTGTTTTTTTCCTATTAGGATATTAATAATATCAACAATATTTCTTCGCTCAAGTCTAATTAAGGACCTGACTAATTTTACAGCCAAACGACTTATCCCTTTATGCTTGTAAGACCAGACTTGGTCCAGATCGAAGGTGGGTATGAATTTAAATTTTCGTTTAGGTACATTGGGTAGGTCTAGTTTTTGTTGAATGGCGTCTAACCAAATATCTACTAATGGAAATTGAAGGAATTGATGTTTTGTAGCTACAGAATGTTTAGCTTGAAATCTACCATGTTGGTCTTTGGGCGTGTCTTGATATTCCTCATATCTAGTTAAGAGAAAAAAGATAGCACTAAACACATCAAAACTAAAGTCGAATAATGAATCTTTAGGGCTTGGAAAGATAGTAGTTTCTGTACCTGAGCCTTGAATGGTGGGTAAACTTTGGTTAAATCCAATTTGTTGAAGGAATTCAGCGTTAAATATGGATAAAGCACATAAAGTGTTACATGGATGGTTCGAATAATTGATTTTAATGGAATTATTTGCCTCCTCAAATTGTGAAATACTTGAGGTACATTCGAATGGTATTCCGAGGTTCTCTTCAAAGACGAACTGAAAAATATAATGATGCCTATTCGTTTGGCTATTGTTGAGCAGAATTAAGGCACTTTCCATCATTTTTGTGCAATTAAGTGTTCTAATATACCTTAAAAAGTGAAAATAGGTCTAAAAGGGCTGTTATTTTTGAGTTTACAAGTTGTTTAACTTATATTCTATCAGTAGACTTGGCCTTGTAATATTGACGATATGCGGAATAAGAAACTTTACATTATTGGTTTTATTTGTTTTGGGGTAACTGCTGTTTTTGCTCAGTCTTCTGGAGTAGAAAAAGAGCGCTATAGTGGTACAGGAATAATCTACAATAGTGAGTTTAGTGTAGACTTAACCAAACAAACTAAAGGTTATGGCTTTGGTGTTAATTGGGGTAAGCTAAATACCTTTTATAAGACAAGATACTTTGGAGTTAGTTTTACAGAATTTAAACACCATAAAGAGTATAAACTATCCTTGAACAATTCTGACTTGACCGAGTCCGTTGTTTTTGGCAAGCAAAATAATTTTTATGCTATAACTGCTGCGGTAGGTGGTAAGCGGTATTTTTCTGAAAAATCAAGAATAAAAGGGGTTGCAGTAGGTATAAACTATAATGTTGGATTCAATCTTGGGTTAACCAAGCCCTATTATGTGCTAATCCGAAACTTTGACCAACGATCCTCGGCGGTAAAATATTCGGAGGAAACGGCAGAAGAATTTCTCAACACTAATTTAATGCGTGGATCTGCTCCTTGGTCTATTGGTCTGGACGAGATAGGTATTATTCCAGGTGGCACAGCAAAGATTGCGGTACACGTTGATTGGGGTGCTTTTGACGAATATTTAAGAGCGGTTGAAGCTGGTCTTGCAGTTGATGTATTTGCAAAACGCGTTCCTGTTATGGTCCCTATTGATGGTGTTGAGAACCGACCATATTTCATCAATCTTTTCTTAACTTTGCAGTTAGGAAAAAGAAGCTAAGGTTTTCTAACAAAAGTTAGAGGCGAGTGTTGTTAAAAAGAAAGCGATGATTGAACTTCCAATTGTAGATAAAAAAGATGACGGTGGCAGAAGACGGAAGCCAGATTGGTTGAGGGTTAAGTTGCCTATCGGGGAGAACTACAAAAAAGTCAGAAATCTTGTTGATGAGTATAACTTGCACACCATTTGTCAAAGTGGTAATTGCCCTAATATGGGTGAATGTTGGGGTGCAGGTACTGCTACATTTATGATATTAGGGAATACTTGTACTAGATCTTGTTCATTTTGTGCGGTAAAGACCGGTAGACCACCGGAATATGACGAGGATGAACCTAGAAGAGTGGCAGAGGCTATTCGTTTAATGCAGGTTAAACACGCCGTAATTACATCTGTTAATAGGGATGAACTTAAAGACCGCGGAGCTGAAATTTGGTATCAAACAGTGAAAGCAGTTAAAGAAACGTCTCCCGAGACGACTATAGAGACTTTAATCCCAGATGTAAGAGCAAATTGGCCAGCACTAGAGCGTATGATTGCAGGTGGTCAAGAAGTTGTTTCCCACAATATGGAAACTGTACGAGATTTATATCGAAAAGTTCGTCCTCAGGCGAAATACGATAGAAGTTTAGAGCAAATCAAGCGAATCAAAGATTTAGGTTATAGAACCAAGACAGGTATTATGGTCGGTCTTGGAGAAACAGAGGAACAAGTGTATCAAACTATGGATGATTTAGTGGAACACGGTTGCGATGTATTAACCATTGGCCAATATTTACAGCCTACTAAAATGCACTTAGAGGTTGTGGAATACATTCACCCAGACTTGTTTGCTAAGTATAAAGAGGTTGGTTTGGAGAAAGGATTGAATTTTGTGGAAAGTGGTCCTCTTGTTCGATCTTCTTATCACGCTGAAAGACATTTATAAAAAAAGCGGCATGAAATCCATGCCGCTTTTTTTATTGAAAACGCTTCAATGCTTTAATGATATCGTGTATTTGAGTGTTTTCATATATACCGGAGAACAGTTCTGCGCCTGGGCCATAAGCAAAAACTGGTATTAGCGCAGCGGTGTGATAATCCGATGTAAATGCCCCATTAATGGCACCCATTTCAGATCCAGGGTTGATAGCATAGCCTCCTGTTTCATGGTCTGCAGTGACGACAACCAAAGTATTACCATCTGCCTTTGCAAACTCTAGGACTTGCCCAATGACTTTATCAAATTCAATCATTTCACTGATGATATAATCCGAGTCATTCGCATGGCCACCCCAATCGATTTGAGACCCTTCAATCATTAGGAAAAATCCTTTTCCGTTGGATCTGTTGGATAGAAATTCTAAAGCAAGATCTGTAGCCGGACGCAGGTAATTTCTACCGGAGGCAACGGGTAATGGGCTATCATTTGCTGTAAAGTATCCAAAGTTTTTAGAAGGATCAATGCTTATATCTTCTAACTCTACATCAAAAAAGCTTTCCACTTGATAGCCTTTGGTTTCTAACTCATCTGCTATATTTCTATCATCTTTTTCCCTAGCGGTAAAATATTTCATACCACCTCCTATAAATAAGTCAACATTCGAGGTGAGAAAGTCTTCTGCAATAGCTTCTTGCATTTTTCTATTCGGTTGGTGTGCTACAAACGAACCGGGTGTTGCATGGGTAATAGTAGACGTTGCTACTATTCCTGTTGGCATTTTTTGATCTTCTGCCATCTCTAAAAGCGTTTTTACAGGAATGGTATCGGGGTCTACACCTATTGCTCCGTTATATGTTTTTACTCCACAAGCAAAAGCTGTGGCTCCAGCTGCCGAATCGGTAATTAACTTGTTGGATGCATAAGATTTGTGTAAACCTATATGTTCAAATGCTTCCAAATTCAGGCTGTTATTATTGGAGTAAAGGCCAGCAGTAATTTGCGTAAGCCCCATGCCGTCTCCAATTAAAAGGATAACATTGCCTGGCTTAGGCAATAAGCTATCTTCATTGGTATTTGCAGAATCAATTTTTTTGTTACAAGCTGTAATCAAAAAAATGGCAGGTATAAAGTAGAGTAGTTTTTTCACTATGTAAACGTTATGGCTAATTGTTTATTAAGACTATTCGCTTGCCTGGAAGGCTTTTTATCAGGCCTTTAAACTCCAAGCTTAACAAAGTTGAGTTAATTTTATCTAATGACAAACTACTTTGCGCAAAGATTTGCTCAATATCTGATTCTCTTTGGGCATAAATGAGCTTAAATAGCTTTTCTTCTTCCATGCTCAACTTTGGAATTATGGTGGATTTAAGGTTTAAGGAAATTTGTTTGGTCCAATTCAATGCATGCGCAATATCTTCCGCCGATTCTACCAAACTAGCTTTGTTGTTTTTAATTAAGAGGTTACATCCTTTGCTTTTAGCATCATGTATACGACCTGGCACTGCTAGGACATCTTTATTGTAATCAAAGGCGAGGTTAGCTGTAATCATTGAACCGCCTTTGGCTTTGCTTTCTATCACTAGGCAGGCATCTGAGAGGGCTGCGATTAGTCGATTTCTCATAGGAAAAAATTCACGTTCAGGTTTTTGATGAAAATCAAATTCACTGATAAGACCTCCATTTTTTTGTAATTGCTCTGCTATTGATTGGTGGTCAGGGGGATAGAGGAATTGGTGTCCATGAGCCATGACAGATAGGGTGTGCAAGCCGTACTTTAAAGCTTGTTTTTGTGCGCAAATATCTATTCCATAAGCTAATCCACTAATGATGGTTGGGTTATAGCTTCGGAGTTCTTCGACAAGTTTCATGCAGGTCTCTAAGCCATGTCTGCTAGGAGTTCTGGTGCCTACAATAGCTAGTGTTCGGGGCTTATTTAGGTTTACATTTCCTTTAGAAAAGAGAATTAATGGTGCATCAGGAATGAAGTTTAATCGAAACGGATAGTTTTTATTCTTATAAAAAAAAATATCAATTTTATTTTTTTCTAATGTTTCAAGGATTAATTTTGCTTTTAATAAGAGACTGTCGAAATCCATATTTAAAATCAAGTTCACGCGGGATCCTTTAAGTTGTTTTAGTTTTTCTCTGCCCGTAGAGTTAAAGACATTCTCTGCGCTTCCACATAAAGCAATTAATTTTTTCCCTGTTACTGGTCCTAGGTTTGGAATTAGAGTAAGGATTAAGGTGTATAGTAGCTCTTTATTTTTCATTGGATTCTGAAAATAGGATCCATTACTCTAAATATTTACGAGTAAAATGACAGAAGAAACAAGTAAAAAAAAGAAAGGTGTTTTACCCCGCACGGAGTTGGTCATATTGATCATACTATTGGGCTTTTTCGTTTTGTGGGCATTCAAACAGTGTTCAGATTCTATTCAACCAATAGAGGAACTGGAAGAGGTATCAGAGAATGCTTCTATTGATACAATTAGCTTAGAGTTGTCAGAAAATAAAGTAGATACGGTGCAAATTGTCCAAGAGAAGACGATTTTATATGTAAATATTAATAATCTTAAGCTTCGCGCAGAACCTAACCTAAATAGTGAAGTTTTAGAGGAGTTGTCCTTGGGCTCAAAAGTAATATATGATGGAGCTGTAACGGATAGTATATACACTCTAAATCTTGGGACCAGAGAAGCTAGCGAGCCTTATATAAAAATAAAAACCTGGAAAGGAAAAACAGGTTGGGTGTATGGCGCTGGGGTAGATTATTACCAAAAAAAGGTCAAAGGCCTCTATTAACCATTGAATTTATACCGAAAAAACCATAAAATTGAACGTTGTATCCATTTTAAACTACACTAACAAAATGAAAGTCCAAAACTATCTCAATCTCAGAGGTGGCTTTCAATGGCTCATGCTATTGGGAATTTGCCTACCTCTATTAACGATTACATCCTGTAAACCCGATTCCACAGCTGATTGGTCCCCTACTTTTGCCGGACCATTAGTAAATTCCACACTTACCATATCAGATATATTAGATCGAATTGCATCAGACTCGAGTCTTTTCTCTGACGATGATGGTTTGATTTACTTTACTTTTGAAAATGAATTATTTGATTATAGTCCTGCTGATTTATTTCAGCTAGATTATGGTACCAATGTAATTGATAATGAGGTTCCTTTTTCTCCAGCCCTTCAAAGTGCATTAGATTTGAATGGAGGCGCTAGCTTTTCGTTTGGTCAAGGAGTATTAACTATTGAACCTGCTGTTTTAAATCCTGATGGAAGTCAATTTAATATACTGATTGACTCCATGTACTTATATGAAGGAGAGTTAATGGTGAATATCAACTCTACCATGGGACATGGTGGATACTTAGATATTCAGATTCCAAACATGGTCAATGCTGATGGGGAGATGTTTATGTATCAGTTAGAGTGGCCGGAAAACGTTACAACTGGGGCGTCAACAGCTTCTCTAATGGTTCCATTAAATGGCTACTTCATCGATTTTACTCAATCAACAGATAATGACCCATATAATCATTTAGATGTGGACATGACCATTAATATTGTTAAATCCGATTATATCGCTGATGATAATGACAATATTACTTTCACATTGGAGCTTGATGGAATGGATTTTGAGTTAGTCTATGGTGATTTTGGACCAGGTAGTTATTTACTTGGAAAAGACACTATTGATTTTAATCCTTTTACAGAGTTCGTGGATGCAGATTTTTATTTGTCTGACCCAAGGATTAATCTTCGTATCAATAATGGTATTGGCCTTGGTAATACGAATTCATTTGTGGAGGACCTCATGTATATAGACAATAATGGGTCATTAAATGAAGTGTTGTACAATCCTGACGCTATTCAACCTATGATAAATGCGCCTGTTACAGTAGGTCAATTTGCAGAGACCTTCGAACAAATTTCTAATGAGGACGGTGATTTATCTGCCATGATGTCTCCAAATGTTCGACAGCTTATCTATGGTATTTATGGAGTAATTAATAATAACCCACCCAATACACAGAGTTTTATTCATAGAGATTACGGTGTATCGGCAAATCTAGACGTAGAAATTCCTATGTATGGGCGAATTGGGGATATTGATTTCACGGACACTTTAGATTTTGATTTAGGTGAACAGCTTGCAGAGGTAGACAGCTTGGTCATCAAGACTAATATGGAAAGTTATTTCCCGGCAAATGCATATTTGCAGATTTATTTTCTAGATGCAGATAAGAATCTACTGGACTCTTTATACCATAGTGATTTTGACCTTCCTTTAATTCAATCACCTGAGATTGGACCTGACGGAAAACCTATCGATGAAGAACCTGTGCTAACCGTTAAAGAAGCATTAGTATCTAGGTCGACAGTAAGTAATATGGTTGATTGCAACTATTTAGTATTAAGGTATTCATTCGAGACCGCTGACTTTGAAGATGGAACGGAAGTTAAGCTATTTGATGAGTATTACATCAATGCGAAGCTTGGATTCCAAGCAACAGGTAGAATTGAATTTTAATAGGGAACAATCTAGAAAATGAAAAATTTAAAGATATATACTGCCATACTTTTCGTAGTGGCATCCATGAACCTTGGCTTTGGACAGCAAGATATGACGCTGTACCAATTTAGAAACCTAAGTCAAGCTTCTTATTTAAATCCAGCATTTAGTGGAAGTACAGATATGAAAGTATCCGTAGGGCTACCAGCCTTATCATCGACATACTTTTCATATAACAATAATGCTTTTGATGTGGATGATTTGTTTGCATCAGATTATGATTTCAAAATTAGCAATTGGGGCAATACGGGATCAACGGAGTTTTTTAATTATTTAAGAAATCCAGCTCAGATCACCAGTGGACTAGCCGAGTCAAATTATTTGATGACGAATCTTCAGATAGATCTATTCCACTTACAAATGAATAAGGGAAAACACTCTATTGGCTTTAATGTTACGGAAAAAGTTAGTGGAATGATTATGTTCCCTAAAAGCTTATTTGAATTGGTGCAGAATGGTAATGGAGGTGCTAACCTAGGTGTACCTCAAACGATTAATGGAATAGGTCCAGATTTTAATCATTATAGAGAGTTTGGCTTGTCGTATAGTTTGAAGGCAGGTACAAAGTGGACTTATGGTGCACGAGTTAAGCTACTATCAGGTATGGAGAATTTATCTGTAAGTAATAGTGAATTTACTTGGGTAACCGATCCGCAAGATTATAGCTGGGACATTACTGCTGCTTATTCGGTGAATTCTTCTGGATTAACGAATGAAGCGCTTGAAAACTATAATATATTCTCAGGAAGAGGTAATACTGGTTATGGATTAGATCTAGGTGTAGAATATCAGTTGAATGATGCAATAAATTTATCCGCTGCAGTATCAGACTTAGGATTTATTAATTGGACCAGCAATAATATGATGTATACCACGAATGATTTTAATTTTCAGTTCGATGGTATTGATATTTTAGCATTAAATGATTCCACTGCAATAGGAGATTTAATTTCAGAAACGTATGGCTCTGCTATTGATTCTATTAATCCTATCCTGGATTCAACTAGTGTTTATCAAACCAGATTACATCCTCGCGTGCTTATTGGGGGTAATTATCAATTGAGTGAAAAAATTAATCTTGGTTTGTTGCTCCATGGTCAGTTTTTTGGTCCAGCAACTAAATATGCAGCTAGTGTATCAGCATCATATAACCTAGGTAATGCCTTTTCAGCGGTTGCTTCTTACACAGCTACTGATAACACATATAATAATGTTGGCCTTGGAATCATGTTTGATAAGGGACCTGTACAGATGTATGCCATTACGGATAACATCCTTGGAGTAAATGTATCTGCTGCAAGAAATATTCATGCCCGTGTAGGTGTGAATCTTACTTTTGGAAAACGTGCAATGCAACCGGAAGAATTAGATAAAGGGGGAGATTTAATCACTGAAGCGGTTATGCCAGAGCCAGAACCAATGTCTGCGGTGGAGACTGTATCAGAGCCAGAGCTAGAACCAGATCCAATTCCAGTGCCTGTTTCTCCTTTCATTGAATTATTTGGCGAAGTAAAGGATAAAGAAACCAATTTAGAGCTTTCAGGAGTAATAGTAGATGTGTATGTTACCGGTGAAGATGGTGTAGAAGCAGGTCCGTCAAGTAGACCTTTTAATTCGAGCCATTTCGTGAAGCAGCTTGATCGTACGGAAAAGTATAGAATTGTAGTTAAAAAGGCGGGATATGAGGATACAGAATATTACGTCTTTAAAGATGATATGGGTGAATTACCTCAGATTAGAAATATATTCTATCTAACTCCAAAAGTACTTGAATATATGCCTAGTCCAGCAGAGGAAGAACCTGTTGTTATGGCTTACGAATTAACAGCAAGGACTTCATTAAGAGCTGAGGCGACTTCGCAGTCTACGGTGCTTCAAAGAATATCTGAAGGAACCCTTATGGAGGTACTTGAAGAGACTAATAAGTACTGGTGGAAAGTCAATTTAGATGGACAAGTAGGTTATGTAAAAGCGGCTTATTTAATGATGAGCTCAAACCCGATTACAGGGACTTACATGGAGGATACAAATTCAGTAAATGAAAGACCAACATCTAATTATAATGCTTCAAATGAAGGCACCGGCTTGTATTATTATTTGATTGATAAAACTAGTTTGAGGTCAGAAGCTACTTCTCAATCTACCGTGCTAAAAAGATTTAGAGCAGGTGATGAGGTTGAATTGATAGAAAAAACCGACAAGTATTGGTGGAAGGTAATCTTTGACGGTCAAGTAGGATACGTGAAGGCTGCCAAACTGCAAGAATAATACTATACTAAGGAAATAAAAAAGTCCCAGTGCAAATACACTGGGACTTTTTTATTTAAAGCTTTTGTTGATAAGTGCCAATACAATCTGCCGTGATTCGTTTAGCTCTTAGATAAGTATCATATCTGTTAGGTGCAAAATCTGGACTTTCCTTAAATAAGCTTTGAATTCTAACTTCTCCCGAAGCGTGAATAAATGAGCCTTCACCTAAATAAATACCAACATGGGTAACTTTTTCTGATTTTTCATCTGTTGCTTTTCTACCAAAGAAAAGTAAATCGCCTACTTCTAGGAGATCGAATTGTTTACTATCATCAATAAGTGTTCCACAGTGTACTTGTTGGGAGGCATCTCTAGGTAATTGAATGCCATTGAGCAGAAATGCAGTCTTTGTGAAACCAGAACAATCAAATCCTTTAGAGCTTGTGCCACCCCAAACGTAAGGTATCCCCATGTATCCTTTGGCTGTTTCGATCATTTGATCGATGTCGAAAATAGCCTCACCCCATTCGTTTATTGAGATATAATTTAAGTCAGGACTATATCCGGATTGATTATCTGGAAGAACGATTTTGTTGTTATCACTAAGTTGAACAATGTTACCTGCCACTAATTCATTTACAACAAGGTCATCTTCATTATATACTGGAATAAATTTATCTAATACAAGTGCTCGATTGCTGTTATTCCATATGTCAAAATCAGCATTTGACATAGCTTGAAAGGATAAAGACTCTATCCAGCCTAAGTATCCGTCAAATAACTGAACATATAGCCAATCATTTTCTTGTTTAATAACCTTCGCAGGGTGCCCTAACAATGCTTGGGTTAATAATTCCGAGCTATGTTTAGGTTTAGATCGGATTTGGGCCACGGATACTTTAATTAAGCCAAATGGTTCTTTGATTGATGCATCTGGAAGTAGGGCTACATTAAAGGGATATTCGTTCTGTGCACAATATTCCTTTAAATGAATAAACGCCTGCTCATCGGAGACTTCACCTATTAGAGTACCCACACTATCCCACTCTACTGTCCAAACACAAACCCTTTTATCTGGGCAGAAAGTAGACTTGCTCTCCATAAGAAAAGCATCTTTTGATAGTCTAGATTCAAGCTCCTGGTTCTCGGTTTGGAGTGTTTCACTACATGCCGAAACAATACCTAAAATGCTTAAGATTAGAATCCATTGTATGTGTTTTATCATGGCTTAATGATTTTAATAGTCTCCATTAGTTCAGCGGATTGATAGTGGATAAAGTATATTCCTTTTGACCAAGACCCTGTATTTAATTGATAGGTCATATTACCTTGTAGTTTTTCTGTATGAATGGACTGTCCTCCTACATGATATACAGAAATGCTAATAGGTTCGTCCGCTAGATTCTTTAAGGTAAGGAATTGATTAAATACTTTAGGGTAAATTGATACAAGAGCTTGATTTTTAGCGAGTTCCTCAATTGATGTGGTTAGTAAAGTAATCGTATTGGAGTATATGGAGGTGTCTTGTTCGTTGGCTGCTAATACTCGATAGGATAGGCTTTCATCTAAATAGTTTGTTTCGTCTAGGTAGCTTTCTTCATTTTCTCCTAATGTACTGATTGGATAAAAGTAGTCGCTGTTTGGATCCTTTCTTTCTAATACAAAACTCGTTTCATTATCACTTTGATCAGACCAGGTTAACTGAACAATACCTGAGCTGGTTTCAGAAGCTTGAAGATTAATAGGAGCGAGAATATTTCCACAACTTTCATCCATTTCCAATTGGATTTGGGCTCTAATTTCAGGGAGTAAGGCATATAATTCATCACCAGGACATGCTGTTGCACAACCGTCCATATGACCGGAAACAGTGAATATTTCGTCATCTAATGGTGGGTGATAATCTAGGCCTTCAGGATTAATATTCTCCTGACAGCTTTTCCATGCAAAGAGTCTTGTAATGGATTCTAGGGCCTGCGATGCAGGTTGTTCGTCTGTGTAGGTCCCCATGATACATATTCCCATGGTATTTGGATTGAGTCCACAGAAATGAGCACCTTGAATATTGTCAGCACGACCTTCATAGATTACGCCGTTTGGATCAATAAGCCAATTATATCCTATATCGTCCCATCCATTGGTGTTTACGTGATAGTTCCAAATGGAATAAACAACAGCAGGCCAATCAGAGGAGGTATTTGCACCAGCAGAATGGTGGATGATTAAATGCGAGACATCCGTTATGATTGGTGTTACATCGGTTGGGCAATTTTGACTTTGGCACCATTGGTCCCTTCCTTTAAAGGAGGGTTGAGGGTATGGGCAAGTAAGGTTTTGCATACCTCTTACAGTGGTCTGAGTGTCTGAAGGCTGTGTTTTATCTGGAAAGAAAAGGTGTAGCTCATCTCCTGGCTTGGGTATATAACTACCCAAGTTTAATTCTAACCAAGTAGTTTCAGCAGGTAAAAAGATTAGGCTGCTTATATCTTTTTGAGGGTGAGTATGGTGCTCGTCCTTTTCAAAGGTGTTCCATGGATGGTTTCTTTGATTTATAATAGTTCTATACCAGAGCTTATTCAATTGATTTGGTTCTATTGTAAGTGCTAGGGTGAAGAAAGGTGTGTTTTTGGCTTCAATAGGAACACGGATGACCTGGTCAGGTCCCATTTCTAAGTCGTTTAAATCAAAAGCTTGAAATGCATCTTGTGCTTGAATAGTTGTGCAGATCAGCCCAATAAGGAAGGGGAAATAAAAAAGGGATTTCATATAGTTTTTTTAATGATAAATATATGAAATCCCTTAGAGTAATGTAGTACCCCCAGAAACTTAGTTGGTCTCTTGTGCCTTTAGTTTTTCTGTGTTTTCAAAAACCTGTAAGGCTTCAATAACTTCTTGGAGGTTACCTTCTACAATTTTATCCAAACTGTATAGTGTTAAATTGATTCGGTGATCGGTAACTCTATTCTGTGGATAATTATAGGTTCTAATTTTTCCAGATCTATCTCCTGATCCTACGAGTGATTTACGCTTACTGGCTACTTCATTTTCATGTTTTTCTCGTTGGGATTCGTAGATTTTAGAGTAAAGTCTTTGTATGGCGATTTCTCTGTTTTTGATTTGTGAACGTCCATCCGTACTTTCTGCAACGATACCCGTGGGTAGGTGTGTAAATCGAACACCTGATTCGGTTTTGTTTACGTGCTGTCCACCTGCACCACTGGAACGGAACGTATCTACCTTAAGGTCTGCTTTATTGATATTTATATCTTCCATTTCCAATTTTGGCATAACTACAACGGTCGCTGCTGAGGTATGGACTCTACCCTGGGACTCGGTTTTGGGTACGCGTTGCACGCGGTGGGCACCAGATTCAAATTTCAGTGTTCCGTAAACATTTTCACCATTAACTTCTAGCACAATCTTACTGTAGCCGCCTACTGTCCCTTCATTAATGGATACGATTTCGGTTTTAAAGCCTTTAGTCTCAAAATATTTGGAATACATTCTATAGAGGTCTCCTGCAAAAATACTCGCTTCGTCTCCACCTGTACCAGACCTAATTTCAATGATAACATCTTTAGAATCTTCAGGATCTTTAGGGATAAGGAGGTATTTAATCTCCTCGTCCATGTTTGTTTTTTGCTTTTTAAGATCGGAGAGTTCTTCTTTAGCCATTTCTTGCATTTCAGGATCGTCTTCTTTAAGCATTTCCTGAGCTGCTTCAATGCCTTCAATGACGGCTTTATATGCTTTGTATGCTTCTACAATCTCTTTAAGTTCTTTGTAGGACTGGCTAACTTTCTTGTATTTGCTCATATCTGATATTATATCAGGGTCAGACATTTGCTCTTCCAGGTTTAGGAACCTGGAGTATATTTCCTCTAACTTATCCAGCATTTTAGCTTATTTTTAAGTTTAGTCCTTTAAATTTGTGGCTTTCACAGGGAAAGCAAGGCAAATATAAGATTTCTAATAAAAGGAAAAGCTTAAGCCCAAAGTAAGATTCCAAATTTATGGCCTTTATACTTCATTTAGAGACTTCCTCATCACGTTGTTCTGTTGCTTTATCAGCAGCTGGTGAACTCATCCAGTCTATGGAGGGGGAAGAAGCATTTAGCCATGCTAGAGTGTTAACCCTTTTGGTCAGTGATTTGCTGGATAAAACTGGCGTCTCATTGGATGAACTAGGGGCTGTGGCTATAAATTTAGGTCCAGGTTCTTATACTGCATTGCGTGTTGGCCTGTCGGTTGCTAAAGGCCTTTGTTTTGGAAAGGATATTCCATTAATTACTTGTACTTCTTTTGAGGCTTTGGCTAATCAGGCTCCGAATGATTTTGAGGGGATCCGAATACCTATGATTGATGCTCGAAGAGATGAAGTATACATGCAGGTATATCAATCTGAGCACAAAGTGGCTGAGGCCCAATCTTTTGTTTTAGATGAAAACTTGCTTTTAGCTGAGGTAGGAACTGAAAAAAATATACTTATAATTGGGGATGCAGCTAGTAAAGCCCCCCAGTGGCTAAAGCATAGTGTTTTTACCTTCCAAGAGGTGCATTTAAATGCCACAATGTTAGTTCGTACATCCTGGGACAAATTTAAGGCGGGAACTTTCTCAGACCTTGCGTATACTATACCTTTCTACTTGAAACCGCCTAATATAGTAGCCTCTAAAAAGAAGTATTTCTAGGGAATACAAATATAACTTTGATTAATATTTGCATGGTGTCCGACTTATTAAAATTTTTGACCATAAAAATGGCAAAGTAGCATACATTATGAAAAAATAATATTAATAATCTCCCACATTTAAGGAAAAAAAATTATTATTTTGTTTATAGCTAAAAAAAGAATAGCAAATTTTAACTCATAAGTTATTATTGCTATTTATAACTACACACAATTTGAGATTGCTATAAACACAACAATTATGGGAAAACAGAAAGACGATTTCGTAGTCTTAAAAAAAGGGAAGAAAGACATCCCAATCGACTACAACGAAGTACGCAAAGCTGTACTGGTTCTAAGAGCCATTAATCATGACCGTAGACAACAGATCATTCAGTTACTTGAGGAGAATGATAAAATGACGGTTACTGATATTTACATCAAGTTAAGATTAGAACAATCCGTTGCTTCTCAGCATCTTGCGATTTTGAGAAGAGCACAGGTTGTAGTAACTGATAGAAATGGTAAATTCATTTACTATTCTTTGGACAAGGAGCGTTTAGCTCAGATTTCTTCTTTTGTTGATGATTTGAACGATTAGTTTTAATCGATATCTTCCTCTTATACTTTCTCCCTGAAAGTCTTTTAGCAATTCTACTTTTCCACCCAATTAAATGTAAATAAATCTACGTTTAGTTCTATCTATAATTAGGTAGTTCGCTGAACTTGAATTTTATGCTTTAGCATATTTTTTTGAAATACAAAACGAAAAGACCCATGAGTAAGACGCAAGTAAATATTGATAACGATAAGTTACAGGTAGCTGCCGAAATACTTCGTGCTATCAATCATAAGCTTCGTATGAAAATCTTGGCGTTTATTGATCAAAATGATAAGATCAACGTAAACAAGATATATAATACCCTTAATTTGGAGCAATCCATTACTTCACAGCACTTAAGAATTTTGAGAAATGCTGGTGTAGTGGATACACAAAGAGATGGTAAGTTTATTTATTATGAAATTAACTACGATAGAGTTAATCAAGCGATTGAGTCTATCGATAAGTTCTTAGCAGAGTAATTAGATTACCAGACTTAAAGAGCATAACTAATAAGGAGCACTGAGTTAATCTTCAGTCTGCTCCTTTTCGTTGTTTTCCTGGGGACTGTTTTTAAAATAGGAAAAATTAAATACCGCTAGGTTGAATACACCTATTGATATGGCAGCATCAGCTACATTAAAGATGGGCTTAAAAAACTCAATATGTTTTCCTCCCAAGAAGGGAATCCATTCAGGTGCGACACCATTGATAATGGGGAAATGGAACATGTCCACTACCCGTCCGTGCAAAAATCCAGCATAACCGCTTACATCGGGATTTCCGATCGTCCAAGTGGCAGGTTCAGAGAATAGAGATTCATTGAACACCATTCCATAAAATGCAGAGTCAATCATATTGCCTATGGCTCCAGCAAGAATTAGTACAAAACAAGAGACCAATCTAAAGTTCATACCTTCTTTGATGAGTTGTCTGATATATACGGTAAGTAAACCAATAGCACCTATTCTGAACAGACTAAGGAGTAATTTACCATAAGTCCAATCCAGTTCCCAACCAAAAGCCATTCCTCGGTTTTCCACAAATTGTAAACGGGCCCAGTCCAAACCAAACATAAAGGTCGTTTGGTTATAGGTATAATTTGTTTTGATATAAATCTTCAAGACTTGATCAATCAAAAGAACCAATAAGACAAGAATGATGGATTTTTTGGTAACTGAATTCATTTACAGACTTTTATGTAGATAAGGTTTGGATATGTACCATAGCCTTCTACCCTTAATTATGGTCGAATCATGCGCCAAATTAAGGAATTAAACCGAAAGAAAGCGTTCTAGGAATTGGATTAATTAGACTTTTTTGCTTCTATACTTAGTGTTGCATGTGGAACAGCCATAAGTCTTTCTTTCGAAATAAGCTTTCCAGTTTCCCTGCAAATACCATAAACTTTATTCATGATACGCAGTTTTGCATTTTCTAAGTGTTTGATGTATTTGCTCTGACGCGCAGCCAGAATATTAATATTCTCTGTTTCAAGTGATTCAACGCTATTGTCATAACCACGTGCTTTACCATCACCACTAAGACTCTTATCTTCTAATTGACTTTTATAAAAGTTCAATAACTTATAAGCTTCTTCTAGTTTACTATCGATGAGTTGTTCAAACTCTTTTAATTCAGTATCTGAGTATCTTGTTTTTTCCATGGAATAACCAATTAATTTATTCTATGAATAGGATGTTTACCATATAAAATATGGGCAAATATAAATAAAATTATCTTTATATTTTGATAGAATGGAAGGAACTAAAAGAATAATTTTTAGGCTAAAAAAGGCGCTTATTTTGCATGCTCTTTATCCTCAGACATTTGAGATTTTTTAAGCGGATTTTCATGATCCTCTAGATGTTGTTTTCTTTGTCTAAAAAGATCAAGTGCTTTGAAAATAGCATATCTAAATGAACTTGGATCTGCCATGTCTTTCCCTGCTATATCAAAACCAGTTCCATGATCTGGAGAGGTTCGAATAACAGGAAGACCAGCAGTGAAGTTTGTACTTCTGTTGAAGGTAAGTGTTTTGAACGGAATTAGACCTTGATCGTGGTACATCGCTAATATGCCATCGTATTTGCTGAAATTCCCAGATCCGAAGAACCCATCTGCTGCAAAGGGTCCCATAGCTAAAATGTTTTGCTTTTTAGCTTCAATAATTGCTGGCCGGATTATTTCAATCTCTTCGTTGCCAATCCGACCTTCATCCCCCGCATGTGGATTCAGTCCTAACACGGCAATAGTAGGTCTTTCGAAACCAAAATCTTTTTTAAGAGATTCATTGAAGATCTTCAGCTTCTGTATGATTAATTTCTTAGAAATATTTTTGGCAACATCTTGAATAGGTAGGTGTATGGTTACCAATCCAAGCTTTATTTCATCTGAAGTCATTAACATGAGTTGGTGACTTCCAGTAAATTTAGCTTCAAAGTATTCAGTATGACCAGGGTATTCAAACCCCGCTAGATCCATAGCTTTTTTGTGGATGGGTGCTGTAACGATCACATCAATATTACCTGCCTTAATATCTTCAACTGCTCGCTCAAGGGATTTTAGTGCATATGTACCTCCATCTTTAGATAATTGTCCCAGGTTTATGTTCACATTTTCATCCCAGCAATTCACAACATTGATTTTATCGGAATATGGTCGTGAAACATCTTTGATAGATTGGTAGGAAATATTGGTATCGTTTAACGTGTTCTTATGATAGGATACGACCTTTGTAGAACCATAAATAATGGGTGTGATTTGTTTCGTAAGCATGGGATTAGAAAGTGTTTTAAGAATCACTTCAATTCCAATGCCATTAATATCTCCAATTGTAATGCCTACCCTGATTTTATCCATGTCAAAAATTTGATACTAAATTAGATTAAGTTCTATCACATATTACCGCACACATCTAAAATGATATAACATAAAAATCTTTAACTAGCAACAAGTAATATAATTAATTTATATCGTAAGTAATTATACCTTTGTTGGTAAATTAAAAATTCTAAGCTATTAGCATGAAAGCAAAGAAATCATTTGGGCAGCATTTTTTAGTGCAGGATTCGATCGCTTCGAATATTGCTGATAGCTTAACCATGGACCAAGAAACTAAACGCGTTTTAGAGATCGGACCTGGGATGGGGATGTTGACTAAATTTTTGTTGAAGAAGGACTATCAACTAAAAGTTGTTGAAGCGGATAGGGATATGGTTCAATATATTGGGCTTCATTATCCAACATTGAAGGATCATATCATTGCGGAGGATTTTTTAAAGGTAAATTTGACTCAAGTTTTTGGTGGTGAAACGTTCTGTTTGATTGGCAATTTCCCCTATAACATCAGCTCGCAGATTATTTTTAGGACCTTGGAACATATGGATTTGATTCCAGAAATGGTCGGCATGTTTCAGTTGGAAATGGCAGAGCGAGTAGCAACAAAAGAAGGGTCTAAAACCTACGGAGTGATAAGTGTTCTTACACAAGCCTTGTACGATGTAGAGTTTTTATTCAAAGTAAAAAAAGGCTCATTTAATCCACCTCCAAAAGTAGAGTCTGCGGTTATACGATTAAGTCGTAGAGAAACACCTAGGATAGACTGCAGCTATAAAACTTTTCGTACTGTTGTTAAGTTGTCTTTTAGTCAACGACGAAAGATGTTGAGAAATACATTGAGGGGTATGGTGAGGAATAAAGAAATTCTAGATGATCCTATATTCTCTAAGCGCCCTGAAATGCTTAGTGTGGAGGAGTTTTCCGATTTAACTAAATTGATTATAGAGCACAAATAAAGGATATATTATGAGTTTAGAACAAAATATCATGGCTGATTTAAAGACGGCTATGAAGGCAAAAGATAAAGCATCAATGCGTGGTATACGTGCAATCAAGCAGGCGATTTTGCTCGCTAAGACGGATGGTTCAGGAAAAGAATTGTCGGAGGTTGATGAAATTAAAATGCTCCAGAAGCTTGTTAAACAGCGCAATGAATCAATAAAAATATATCAAGAACAATCCAGGACAGATTTAGCGGAGGCAGAACTAGAGGAGGTAGAAGTCATCATGAGATATCTACCCAAGCAAATGGATGAAGGTGAGCTTAGGGCATTTGTAAAAGAAAAGATTGAAAAGCTGGGAGCATCAGGTATGAAAGATATGGGGAAGGTTATGGGTGCGTGCAGTAAAGAATTGGCTGGTAAGGCAGATGGAGCCTTGTTGAGTAAGCTGGTGAAAGAAATATTGATGGCATAAAAAAAGGAGTGATTTTCACTCCTTTTTTTATGCTGATAATTTAATGGATTTAGAATCTGGAGATTCTTTTATTGCCTCTGACTGATAATTCATCAGTTGCATATATTCTAGTGTTTTGGGTAATACATACTGAAGTTTATCAAATGCTTTTACGCTATCATGAAAAACTACAATTGATCCAGGACTTAAATTGGAAACTACATTTTCCAGGCACATCTCTTTACTCAGTTTAGGATCAAAATCACCACTCAATAAACTCCACATGACAATATCGTAATGCCTTTGAAGGAATTGAGTCTGCTTTGACTTAATTCTTCCATAAGGTGGCCTAAATAGTTTACTATTTACCAGGCGTGCACATTTTCTAATATTGTGGAAGTATTTGATGTTATCTGATGACCAACCATTCAAGTGATTGAAAGTGTGATTACCTACAGCGTGGCCTTCTTCTATAATACGTTCAAAGATTTCAGGATTCTTTTCTACGTTTTCACCCACACAAAAGAAAGTGGCTTTTGCGTTAAATGCCTTCAGTTGGTCTAGTACCCATGTAGTAACCTCAGGTACAGGTCCATCGTCAAAAGTCAAGTGAACTTTTTGCTCAGTAGTCGGTACTGACCACTTTAGATTGGGAAAGAGATTTTGGATTAATCTCGGTGTCTTTACTAGATACATTTATTTAAAGTCGGAGTATAGTAAGTTTTAAATTTTTTAAGCTCAAAAAACCCATTATTTTTGTGCTTATTTATTTAAGAACGCAAATTAGTGAATTTTCGCTGCTTAAGTGTCTAATTAACTCATTTAGAATGGAAAAATGTAGAGTTAGGTTTGCCCCAAGTCCAACTGGAGCCTTACATATAGGAGGAGTGCGCACAGCTTTGTACAATTATTTACTGGCTAAGGGCAATAATGGGACCTTTATTTTGAGAATAGAGGACACGGATCAAACACGTTATGTACCTGGCGCCGAGGCATACATTTTGGAAGCTTTAGAGTGGCTGGGGATTACTCCAGATGAGGGACCGGGTATTGGCGGAGATTTTGGGCCCTACAGACAGTCTGAACGAAAGGACATGTATAAGCAGTATGCTATGGAGCTGGTAGCATCAGGACATGCTTACTATGCTTTTGATACACCTGAAGAATTAGATCAAAGAAGACAGGCTGAAAAAGAAAAGGGTAATCATAATTTCAAGTATGATCATACCGTGCGTGGGGAGATGCGAAATAGCCTGAGTCTTGATCCTGCGGAAGTAGAAGCATTGCTAGAATCAGGCGCTCCGTATACTATTAGGTTGAAAGTGCCAGTAGATGAAGTCATAAGTTTTCAAGATCGCATTAGAGAGACGGTACGATTTAGTTCTAATGAACTAGATGACAAAGTAATGCTTAAGGCGGATGGGATGCCTACCTATCACTTGGCCAATGTAGTTGACGACCACTTAATGAAAATCACCCATGTTATTAGGGGTGAAGAGTGGTTGCCTTCCTTGGCGCTACACGTTCTCTTGTATGACGCGTTTGGTTGGGAAAAACCTATTTTTGCTCACCTTCCTTTAATCCTCAACCCCAACGGAAAAGGAAAGCTCAGCAAGAGAAGTGGTGAAAAAGGAGGGTTTCCAGTATTTCCAATCGACTGGAATGGGGGTACAGAGCTAAAAGGTTTTAGAGAGGCCGGGATACTTCCAGAGGGGTTAGTTAACTATTTAGCAACGCTTGGCTGGTCGCCTGAAGAAGGCCAAGAGGTGTTGACCTTGCACAAGCTAACGGGATTATTTTTATTGGAAAATGTGGTTTCATCTGCTGCAAATTTTGATTTTGAAAAACTAAACTTTGAAAAATTAAATAAATTGAATTTTCAAAAAATAGATTAACCACCATTACTTTTGTGAATCCTTATAATGTGAAGATAGCTTTAAATAATGATGATTATATAAACATCATTAAAAAAGAAGTTGGCAATATTAAATATAGACCATATTGCTAAACCAATAAAAATTAATATAATTTTATTATATTTTTTTACTAAAAGAGAGAAAATAGGTGAAAATACAAGATATCCTATAATAAATGATGAATTAATAAACGAATGAAACATGCCTCAAGTTTAGGCCCAGATGAGATTTGATTTAAAACAAACTTGCCGATCGCCAACATTGCGCCTGAATTTCCCGCACTAACAACTCCTTGAACATCATTCGATTTATGAAGGTTGTAAGCCACACGAATTGAGGAGTCTTTTTTACTCCTTA
>CAJXMP010000013.1 GCA_913056515.1 uncultured Lewinella sp. | reverse complement strand
AAAGAGTACCCTTTCTGATCGGCTTTTAGAGTTTACACAAACTATATCAGAGAGAGAAATGAAAAATCAGGCTCTTGATGATATGGATTTGGAGAGAGAAAGAGGAATTACGATTAAGAGTAAAGCCATTCAATTGAACTATCAACATCTTGATGGGGAGGCTTATACCTTTAATTTAATTGATACGCCGGGACACGTTGACTTTTCATATGAAGTTTCCAGATCTATAGCTGCCTGTGAAGGAGCTTTACTTTTAGTAGATGCTTCTCAAGGTATACAAGCACAAACTATCTCTAATCTTTATCTAGCTATTGATAATGATTTGGAAATTATACCCATATTGAATAAAGTAGATATGGAATCTGCTATGATTGAAGAAGTTTCTGATCAAATTATTGATTTGATCGGTTGCGAGCGCGAAGAAATCATACATGCAAGTGGTAAGACGGGGATAGGTATACAAGATATCATGACTGCCATTGTGGATAGAATTCCAGCACCAAAAGGCGATACAAATGCTCCACTACAAGCATTAATTTTTGATTCTGTTTTTAATCCATATAGAGGAGTTATAGCCTACTTTAGAATTTTAAATGGCCAGATCAATAAAGGAGACAAAATTCACTTTATCAATACAGCGAAAACATATTCCGCGGAGGACGTTGGCGTATTAGGTATGGACTTGATACCTAAAAAGCAACTTTCAGCAGGGAATGTGGGCTATGTAGTCTCTGGTATTAAAAATTCTGTAGAAATTAAGGTTGGGGATACTATTACATTAGATTCTAATAAATCAGAGCCCATACTAGGTTTCGAAGATGTGAAACCAATGGTATTTGCAGGTATCTTCCCTATTGATAATGATGACTTTGAGCAGCTAAGAGAAAGCCTAGAGAAACTACAGTTAAATGATGCTTCTTTAACTTTTGAACCTGAAACCTCTGCTGCCTTAGGTTTTGGATTTAGATGTGGATTCTTAGGTATGTTACACTTGGAGATTATCCAAGAGCGACTGTCTAGAGAATTTGATATGGAGGTTATTACCACAGTACCAAACGTAAGTTATTACGCTAACTTAAATAAGGGTGAGAGAATATTGGTTAATACACCTTCCGACCTTCCTGAAACAACTATCTTAAGATCTGTAGAAGAACCCTTTATTGCAGCGCAAATCATTACTAAACCAGAATACATTGGTGCGATTATGAATTTGTGTATGGAAAAAAGAGGTATTCTAAAAAGACAAACTTATTTAACACAAGAACGTGTGGAGTTAACCTTTGATATGCCTCTAGCAGAGATTGTGTTCGACTTCTATGACAATCTAAAGTCCATAACTAGAGGATACGCTTCTTTTGACTACCACCCTATTGAATATAGAGAGTCTAATTTAGTTAGACTAGATATACTTCTAAACGGTGATGCTGTTGATGCACTTTCAGCACTGGTACACCGAGAAAAAGCAGAAGCTTTTGGTAGAAGAATATGTAAACGCTTAAAAGAACTACTGCCTAGGCAACAATTCTTAATAGCTATACAAGCAGCTATCGGTGCCAAAATTATTGCTAGAGAGACCATTTCAGCATTGAGAAAAGATGTAACGGCGAAATGTTACGGTGGTGATATCAGCCGTAAAAGAAAACTACTCGAAAAGCAGAAAAAAGGTAAGAAAAAGATGCGCCAGATTGGTAATGTGGAAGTACCACAAAAAGCATTTATTCAAGTCCTTAAATTGGAATAAAAAAAAGTGCGGTCAGAATGATTCTGACCGCACTTTTTTATACTACAAACTTATCTTATGATTTAACCAACTTGGTGGCAAATGATTCACCATTCATATTGATTTCCATAAAATACATGCCACTTTCAAGCGACTCGGTATCAATGATCTGATCCAAAGATGAATGAGCATCTAAAATAAACTGATAAACAATCCGTCCTTGTAAATCTATTAACTTTATCTCCGCCTCACTGCTGTTCGTCCATCCAGTTACTTGCAAAATCAACTGATCTTTAAAAGGATTTGGACTCACCGCAAACTGAACACCATTTGGTGTTTCAACAACAGAAACGATGGTTAGTATTTCTACTTCTTCAGAGAGAATAGTACAACCATTCGCATCTTCAACTTCTAGCATATAAGTACCAGCAAATACATCAAGGAGATCTTCTTCACTAGAAACTACAACACCATTCTCATCTGTCCAAGTAAAGGCATATGGTGCGACACCTCCCGAAACAGATATGTCTGCAGCTCCTGTAGGCACATCATCATTCGAATCCGTTACGCTTAAAACATCTAAACCTAATTCAGCTGGCTCACTAATAATAATATCGGCGAATTCCATACAGTTATTTTCATCAAGCACTTCCACAGTGTAGGTACCTGCACTTAGATTAGTTAATAGGTCACCGGTTGATCCATCAGACCAAACATAACTTAGTTCACCTGTTCCACCTGATACATCAATTGAAATTGCACCGGTGTCATCACCAAAACATAGTACATCAGTCGTACTTTCAATAATAGTAATTGGATCTGGAGCTGTAATAGTATAAGTACTTGTGGTAGAACAACCATTTTCATCCGTCACATTTAACTCATACATTCCTGCTTCCATATCTGTAAGCATCCAAGAAGTCATACCATTATTCCATACTGGCGTCAGAACTCCAGTACCACCTGAGCCCATCGCATCAATAACCCCATCATTAGAATCAAAACAACTTAAATCGGTAGAAATACCTGATACAGATATTGCTGTGGGTTCAATGATTTCAATCTGTGCCTCAGCTGGACAGTTATTAATATCCACCACAGTAACAGTATAAATCCCAGCAGATAAACCTGTAACTTCTGTAGTCTCTGCTCCATTAGACCAAACGATCTCTTCTATCTCAGCACCAGTGAAAACAACTTGAGCAGTTCCATCATCTGAACCAAAACAACTGATGTCTTGACCTTCAATTAATGCCGTTACAGCACATCCAAATGCATTGACATCAACATCTACCGTTGATGTACAACCATTTTCATCTGTTACCACAACAGTATAATTACCAGGCGACAAGCCGGATTGTTGTTGCTCCGTAGAACCATTAGACCACTCATAAGTATAATTTCCAGTTCCGCCACTTACGGATACTTGAACAGTTCCGTCATTTGCATCAGCAGATGTTTCATCGGTTGATACCCCAACTAAAGTCAATGCTTCAGGTGCAGATACCGCTACAGTTTGTTCTGCTGTACAACCATTTCCATCTGTTACAATAACTGTATATGACCCAGGCAGCAAGTCCGTTGCAATTGCCCCTGTTTGTCCATCAGACCATTCATAAGTAAAGTTACCATCTCCACCTGATCCACTCACCTCTGCTGAACCATCCGAGGAATCATGACAACTCACATCTTGAATCGCAGAAACACCCAATTCAACCGGTAATGCACCTTCTACTAAATAATCTAAGGAACTAACACAATAGTTAGAATTATCTGTAATTGAGACGGTATAAGTACCCGGCAATGATAAATCAATAGATGAGCCATCAGTAGCTCCAATTATTTGACCATCACTCGTCGCCCAAGAATAACTGAGTTCCCCTGCCCCTGAGCTAGCACTTGCGTCCAAGCTCATTAATTCCGTATCACAATCTAATGCTCCAACAGGATCCACCTCAACTGTAGGGTTTACAGAATTATCAATCACCACCACTTCATCACTACTTACACAACCTGAACCAACATGGGTCACTTCAAGTAAATAGGTCCCAGGCAATCCAACTTCTACCTCTATGCCATCTGAAGCGCCTAGTATTTCACCATCATCCGTAAGCCACTGATAGGTATAATCTGGGCCAGCATCAGAATTTGAACCATCCAATGTGATGCTACTAGTAGAACAATCAAACGAAGCATCAGACCCTGCATCTGCAGCTGGTATGGTGAAATCCTCTGAAACGACTACATCAGAAAAACTAACACAGGCATTGGATCCATCAAAAACCTCTAGCGTGTAGGTACCCGCTGCGTCTACCTCTGGATTTAAGGTATTGGAACCACTTACTATATTTCCATCACTGGTCGTCCAGGTATAATTATATTGAGCACCATTTGATGATCCTGAACCATCTAATGTTATCACAGATGCAGTACAATTCAACTCTTGAGTTGGACCAGCATCAGCAGTAGGAGCAGGAATTTCTGGTACAGTATATGTTTCCACAAGTTCACATCCCCATAAATCTGTAACAGTTACTGAATAGTCTCCTGCAGATAAGCCATTAATTGTTGGAATGGATGTTTGGCCATCCCCAAAATCGTATAGGTATGGAAGCGTACCCCCAGACATATTGACCACTAATAAGCCATCGGAATTACCACAGTTTTCTGGCAAAATAGTAGGAGATGAAGCTAGTGCAAGTGGTTCTGAAATAGAGAGTGAAGAAGTTCCAGTACAACCTTCACTATCGGTAATAGTGAAATCATAGGTTCCGGCACTTACATTTGATAGGGTATTACCTGTCTGGCCATTGGACCACACATAAGAAAATCCACCATTACCCCCGGTAGCAATTACCGATGCTGTACCATCAGCTTGTCCATTACAGGTTACATCAATATTTTGAACCACTATAGGAGAAATGGGTAATGCCTCATCTACATCCATTTCTAAAACAACTTGACGATTAAAATCATCTACAAGTGTAACTGCATATGATCCTGCACTTAGATTACCAATATCTTCAGAACTTGCACCCGTACTCCAGCTATAAGATACATTTCCATATCCTCCACTACCTGTCAAATCAATACTTCCATCTGAACCATTGTGACAAGTAACATCATCTATTAGAGCTGATCCATCTAAGGAGCAGCTTTCTAATCGATTCAACCAACCAGCTATTGATGTTTGACCTGCTTCATATATTTTACGATCAGAACATACCGCATATAAAGTTGGGAAAAAGCTAATAGCATAATCGCTATTCAAACTCGCATCATTAATTATAGGATAAGGTGTACCTGTCACCCAATCGCCTTGTGTGTTACCAGTCCCATACAAAGCTGATAGAGGAGTTGAGGCATCTGCCTCAATAAATAACACCATTACCTCATTGGTCCCATTTGGCCCATACGTGTTGTAAATATCTGCAAGTATGTGTGCTTGATGATAACTCCAACAAGGAGGACACCAAGTAGCTGAGAAATCTAAAATAACCATCTTACCTTGGTCTAAATAGTCATACAGCGTATGAGAAACTCCATTGATATCCGTAACAGTAAAGTTAGGAGCTATGGCATTATCACTTAGAGGAAGGACAGGATTAGCTGAAATATTCGATGTAAAAAATCCGAATAAAAATGCAAAGATCAAGGTATAAAGCTGCTTCATAGTTGTTTGTATTCGTGCAAGAATTCAATAATTATTTGGTTAATATACGCAAACACCAAATAAAAACTAACTACAACTATTATTAATAGGGGTCTAATCGTCTAAGGACTGAAACTTAGAATTATTCGACTTGAACTCTGGGACCATCTGTTTCATGTACCTAACGATCACTTCATTTTCTTGCTCATCAAACATCATAATGAGTTGATCGACCTGATCAGAAGTCATTTTTAATGGATTTGATCGAACCTTAGCGATCATAATTTTCTCATGATGAGTCGGAAGGGTCTCTTCCTCATTAGCCAATAATTCTTCATATAGTTTTTCACCTGGACGTAAGCCAGATATTACAATTTCAATATCCCGACCAACTTGTAAGCCAGATAGAGAAACCATCTTTTGCGCTAGGTCATAAATGCGAACAGACTCTCCCATATCAAACACAAAAATTTCACCTCCATTGCCCATTACTCCTGCCTCTAAAACCAGTTGACAAGCTTCTGGAATAGTCATAAAATAACGGGTCATCGCTTCATGAGTAACAGTGACTGGTCCACCCTCTGCAATTTGTTTGCGAAACAAAGGAATCACTGATCCATTGGAACCCAATACATTCCCAAATCGAGTGGTAATGAATTTACAAGACTGTTTATCAGAATCAGAAGACTGATTTAAAGCCTGGACATACATCTCCGCAACACGCTTGGATGCTCCCATAATATTAGAAGGGTTCACAGCTTTATCTGTACTGATAAAGACCATTTTCTCCACATCAAAAACCTTACATAAATCAGCAATAATCTTTGTTCCTAGCACATTGGTTCGAATAGCTACAGAAGGATTATCTTCCATCAATGGCACATGCTTGTACGCTGCGGCATGAAACACCACATGGGGTTGGAAGGATTCAAAAACCTTACGCATTCTAGTTTGATTTCTGACGTCACCAATTACAATTTCGAATCGACCTTGATATTTGAGTGCGTTCAATTCTTGTTCAAGAACAAACAAAGGCGTTTCTGCTTGATCAACCAGTATGAGCTGTTTGACATCAAATTTTAATAACTGCCTTACTATTTCTGAACCAATAGAACCCGCGGCGCCAGTCACTAAAATAATTTTCCCGCCTAATTCTTGTCCAATATGCTCAACAGACAATTTTATTTCTTGTCTTTCTAATAAATCTTCGATTCTAATTTCCCGAATTTGTCTCAAGTTCAACTCTCCTTCACTCCACTCCTGAAATGGTGGCGCACTGAGCACTTTAACTTGTTCCTTTAAACAGAGGTCAACAACATGTTCTCTGACAGTACTTTCAATAGAACCATCAGCAAATACTAAAGTGTCTATTTGAGCAGTTACTAAAAGTCGTTCCAGTTTATCTAGAGGGTAGATTTCTAACCCACCTAGACGTTGACGTACAAAATGGCCTGAAGGATCAATAAATGCTTTAACAGCATACCGCCCAGCTCCTGCTGATTCTAATACACTCTTAACCGTCATCCCTGCAGAGCCTGCCCCAAAAATCAATACATGCTTAGGTTTTTCCTTTTGAGAAAAATTAGACATGTATAATACCTTGACAAATCCACGATAGGACACCAAAAGAAATATGCTCAAAAAGAATTCAATGAGTAAAACCGTGTAAGGCAATAAATAGGCATCTTTTGGCCCATACCCCCCAGCATTAAAAATTAGAATAATCAAAGTGGGACCTAGTAAGGCAAAGAATAAACGGCGTGCATCTTCTATACTGGTTTGAAAAACTACACCGGCATAAGACCTAAAAATCAGAAAGAATAGTAAACGCAAGCCGAACCATAGATATATACCTGGCATGTAATACCAAAAGCCATCGGCTGGATAGACTTCAAAATTGAATCGAAGCAAGTGGGCACCTACAAAAGCAAATGCTACTAACACTAAATCCAATATCAATATGATCCATCTTGAAATATTCACATGCACTTATTTTCCTACAAAGATAATACATCTATATTACCACAGTCAAAATGCCCTTTCGGACAAGCAGATTTCCCGTGCAGACCACAAGGTTTGCAAGGAGGCTGTGGACTCGCCTCAGCAATAATTGAAATGGTAGATAAAGGGGTGAATCCAAATGCTGGACTCGTTGAACAAAAAAACGCTGTTTGGGGTGCATCAACAGCAGAACATAAATGCAAAGGTGCAGAATCATTTACATAATTCATCTGACTTTGTTGCATTAAGGCAGCTGATTCTAATAAGCTTAATCGACCACACATATTATGCATAGCTCCTGCCCTATTAATCTGGCTCATCAACTGATCACAGGCCTCTAGTTCACTAGGTGCTCCTAAAAACACAATGCTGACTTCATTATTGATTTGTTCAGCTAAGCTAATCCATTTTTCAGTAGGTAATTGCTTCGTTTTCCATACCGAATGCGGGGCAAAACATACAAAAGGGGGCTCTATACCATAGGAACTTACATCACATGCTTTAGGATAAAGCTTAGGTCTACTCGCTGGCTTCTCTGTCCATTCCTGGATCAAGGCCTGGTTCCTGTCTACTTCATGAATACCAGCTTTAAGTTCATGGGGATAGGCTTTGTCAAACAGAAAAGAAAATGGGTTTTTCCTAAATCCAATAGTTTTGTGGGCTTTTGATAATACGGTGAACAAACCAGTAGTTCCGAATCTTTGGAGGTTAATTACAAGATCGTACTGTAGTTTCCGGACCTGCCTCAAAATTCTCCACAATCCTTTATATTTAGCCCCTTTTTTATCCCATACATATACCTGATTCAAAAATGGATGACCCTCAAATAAGGATTCATTTCCCTTGCGAACCAAAATATCTAATTGGGTAGCAGGGAAAAGCTCCTGAAGAGATTCCAATAAGGCAGTCGAAAGAATGACATCCCCAATAAATGAAGTTTGAATAACCAATACTTTCTGCATATGAACAAAGCTAAAACTATTTTCCATGCAAAAAAAAACTTCATCCAGTTGCCTGAACGAAGTTTTTATATTTTGATATTGAATCTAGCTATACTGCAAAACTCTCTCCACATCCGCAAGATCGACTAGCATTAGGATTGTTGAATACAAAACCTTTTCCGTTTAGTCCACCAGAAAATTCTAGCGTTGTATTACACAGATACAAAAAGCTTTTTAAATCCGTTACGATACGAACACCATTATCATCAAATACCTGGTCATTCTCCTGCAATTCATTGTCGAAGTCCATCTGATATGAAAGACCCGAACAACCACCAGAAGTTACGGACACCCTAATAAAGTAATCCTCCCCAAGGCCTTGCGTTTCCTTAATTCTATTGACTTGAGTCTTTGCAGAATCATCAACAAATAACATAGATCAAATTTGATTTATTCAGTAATACCGTTCTTTTCTCTGTAATCTTTGATAGCCATTTTAATAGCATCTTCAGCTAGTACAGAACAGTGAATCTTAACAGGAGGTAAAGCCAACTCCTCTACGATATCCATATTATCAATAGAAGCAGCCTCATCCAAACTCTTTCCTTTCAACCACTCGGTAGCCAAAGAAGAAGAAGCAATTGCTGATCCACAACCGAAAGTCTTAAATTTTGCATCCTCGATCTTCCCGTCATCAGAAACCTCGATTTGAAGACGCATAACATCTCCACACTCAGGTGCACCTACTAAGCCAGTACCCACTGATTTCTTGTTTTTATCTAAAGTTCCAACATTCTTTGGATGCTTAAAATGGTCTAACAATTTTTCTGAGTAAGCCATATTATGATATTTTATAAATTTCTAAATAAATATTAGTGTTCTTGCCACTGAACAGAGTCCAGATCAACACCTTCTTTATACATTTCCCAAATAGGACTCAAATCACGCATGTGTGTTACCCCATTTGCAACCAGCTCAATAGCTCTATCAATCTCCTCTTCCTTGGTGAATCTTCCCAAAGAAAAACGAATGGAAGAATGCGCTAAATCATCACCTAAACCTAATGCAACTAACACATAAGAAGGCTCTAAGCTAGCTGAAGTACAAGCTGAACCAGATGATACCGCAATATTCTCGTTAAAAGTCATCATCAACCCTTCACCTTCCACATGCTTAAATGAAATATTAGTTACATGTGGCATTCTATGCGTTCTTGATCCATTCACATATACCTCTTCTAAACGAGACTCCAATGCAGACTCTAATTTATCTCTCAGTACCGATAGTCTAGCAGCATCAGCAGCCATTTCTTGTTTAGCTAATTCAGCAGCCTTTCCAAATCCAACGATACCAGGTACATTTAAAGTACCTGAACGCATACCGCGCTCATGGCCACCACCGTCCATCTGAGCTACCACTTTAACTCGTGGCTTCTTTCTATTTACAAAAAGTGCACCTACACCTTTAGGACCATACATTTTGTGCCCTGTGAAAGCCATCAGATGCACACCAGTTTCTTTTGGATCAACTGGAATCTTTCCTACTGCTTGTGTTGCATCAGAAAAGAAAAGAACCCCTTTCTTTGCACAAATTTCTCCAATTTCCTTCATAGGCTGGATAACACCTGTTTCATTATTGGCCCACATGATAGAAACCAAAATGGTTTTATCCGTGATAGCATCTTCTAGTGCCTTCAAGTCAACCAGACCTTCATTATTTACCTCTAAGTAAGTAACGTCAGCTCCCATTTTCTCTACCTTGTCACAAGCATCTAAAACAGCTTTGTGCTCTGTAGTCAAAGTTATGATATGGTTTCCTTTACGGCCATACATCTCAAATACTCCTTTGATAGCTAGGTTGTCTGATTCCGTAGCTCCAGAAGTAAATATGATTTCTTTAGATTCTACATTAATCAGATTAGCAACTTGCTCACGCGCATAATCAACTGCTTCCTCTGCTTTCCATCCGAATGCATGAGAACGACTGGCTGCATTCCCTGGATTTTGATAAAACCAAGGCAACATAGCGTCTACAACTCTTGGATCACAAGGGGTAGTTGAGTTATTATCAAAGTAGATTAAATTATCTTCCATGTCCTCTTATTCTTTTTTAGACTCAGTATAAATAACAAACTTAGTGCAAAGATAACATCTTCTGAAAAAAAATGTTTTTAATCTTATTATTTACTTGCAGCACTTATCTAATTTTACAATTTAAAGAGAATCTGACACAAGCATTATTTTATGTTTTCACTCTACTTAAACTTGGGATTTGATCATATATTGACCATCGAAGCTATTGACCACTTAGCTTTTTTACTCGTACTGATTAGTTCGGTCAAACCAACGGAAATGAAGAAAATGATTGGGCTGATAACAGGCTTTACTATAGGTCATTCCCTATCTTTATTCGCTGCAACCACAGGCATTATTGCTGTTAATATGGATGTAGTGGAATTCTTAATTCCTTTGACAATAGCAGTTTCAGCAGTTTTGAATCTGATAATGAATCAAATCAGAATCAAGCAATCCAATCTCATTATACTTGTAACGGTATCCTTTTTCGGACTGATTCACGGATTAGGTTATTCCAACTATTTGTCAGGCGCATTGGCAAATTCTGGCGAGTCCATTTTTATTCCCCTTTTAGGATTCAACATTGGAGTAGAACTGGCACAATTACTTTTAGTTGTTCCCGTTTTGTTACTGGGATCCTACTTGTTTAAATGGTTTCCAAAACTAAATCCCAAATGGTGGGTATATATTGGAAGTATTCTTGGCTTGTTGATAAGCCTTTACTTAATTTTTTCATAAATGGCACACACACTATACTGTATATTATTTCTTGTTCTGAGTCCAAATCTTACTAATCTGGAGCATGAATATTTTTTCAGCCATACGGATATCGTTGAAACAGATGAATCCTTTCAGATCAGTAGTCATATTTTTATTGATGATTTAGAAAATATGTTTCAAGAAAAAGGATTCAATGATCTATACATAGGAACACCTAGGGAAAAAGAAACAGTAGATAGTCTATTGAATGTATATTTAGAACAGGTTATTCAGTTGGATATTAATGATCAACGAGGACAATGGGAATGGATAGGAAAAGAAGTTTCAGAAGATTTGATGGCCTTATGGATTTACCTTGAAATCCCTAAAAGTGCCCCTACTGAATCCATTGGCTTAAACATCCAAACATTGACAAAGCACATTGAAGCACAAAAGAATATAGTCAACCTAGACTTACTCAACCAAAAGCGTAAGTATCTGTTATTTGACAAGGATTCTAAACCAAAATACATCGAATAATTATGATCGGGAAAGTAATAAAATGGATACTCATTTTACCAGTTCGGTTTTACCAATTGGCCATTTCCCCTATTTTCCCATCTAGATGTAGATATAATCCTACTTGCAGCCATTACATGATAGAGGCCATTCAAGAATGGGGACCTATAAAAGGCTTATATTTGGGGATTAAACGAATTGGACGATGTCATCCGTGGGGTAGCCATGGATATGATCCAGTACCAAAAAAGAAAAGTGATGAACATTAGACCGAGAAGAAATCGTAAAAGTGCAGCTGTCCGAAATATGGTTCAAGAAACTAGGTTATCTGTTGATAATTTAGTGTTCCCTTTATTCTTAGAAGACGGTCAACATATAAAAACTGCTATTCCCTCCCTTCCTGGGATTTTTCGTTTTTCTTTGGATCAACTCCTACTCGAAATTGAATCATGTGTTGAATTGGGAATACACAGCTTCATCCTTTTTCCTAAGATAAAAGATGAACTCAAAGATGCTACGGGAACCTATGGGATAAACCCTGACAATTATTATCTGCAAGCCGCAAGAACCATTAAAAAACAATTTCCTCAAATCACATTAATGAGTGATGTTGCCTTAGATCCATACAATATTCACGGGCATGATGGTATAGTTAAAGATGGAAAAATCCTCAATGACGAGACTATAGCGGTTCTTACTCAAATGTCCGTACTACAAGCAGAGGCAGGTTTCGACTACCTAGGTCCTTCTGATATGATGGATGGGCGTGTGGAGGCGATTCGACAAGCCTTGGATGAAAATCATTATACCGACACAGGCATTATTAGTTATACGGCAAAATATGCTTCTGCCTTTTATGGGCCGTTTAGGGACGCTTTGGATTCGAGTCCGGTGGACCTAAAAGATATTCCAAAAGACAAGAAGACTTACCAGATGAATCCTTCCAATCGAAAAGAAGCCTTACTAGAAGGTGAATTAGATTTCGCAGAAGGAGCAGATATACTAATGGTAAAACCTGCTTTAAATTATTTAGATATAATCAGTGACTTGAAGCAACACTTTCCTTTACCCATTGCAGCCTATCATGTTAGTGGGGAATGTGCTATGCTTATGGCAGCTTGTCAAAATGGATGGTTAGACTATAAAACCGCTATGCCTGAAACCTTGAACTGTATTCATCGGGCAGGAGCTGATATCATTCTGACATACTTTGCCAAAGACTATGCCAAAATGCAGCGTGGGCTATCCATAGGCTAAAAAAAAACGTGTGTTAGAATTGATCTCTAACACACGCCTTAATTAAGCATATTTTGATCAATTTCTTTCTTTAGTATAGTGCGATTTCTTTTTCCTCGACCATCTTTCTGATGTTGATGAGGGCATAACGCATTCTACCTAATGCTGTATTAATACTTACTCTAGTAAGCCCTGCAATCTCCTTAAAGCTCATATCAGCGTAATGTCTTAAGATGACTACTTCTCTTTGCTCTGGAGGTAATTGATCAATCAACTTTCTTACCTTATCGTAAGTCTGTCCTTTGATGGTTTGCTCCTCGATATTATCATCTGGAGAACCTAGCACATCAAAAATGTCAAACTCTTCTGTTGGCTGAAGTGTTGGTCTTCTCTTTTTCTTTCTAAAAGAATCAATACATAGATTCTGGGCAATTCTATTGACCCATTGTCCAAATTTACCTTCGTGGTTGTATTTTCCTTTTCGTAGGGTATTAATCACCTTAATGAATACTTCTTGGAAGATATCATCTCCTTGATTAACATCTTTGACATACTTGCGTATAGTCAAACGTACACGTTCTTCATGTCTTTCGATTAAGAATCTGAAAGCCATTTCATTACCGTCTAAATACTCTAAGATCAATTGCTGATCAGACATGCTCAAATATTTCATAACTAAACCTTTGTTGAGGTTAACAAATAGAAAAAAATAAGTTTAGTGTAGAAATTTAAGCTATACGCAATTGTTTTGTGAAATGAATAAAATTTCGTGTTATATGGTCAATATAGAACAAAATTCTTTAAACATCAAAATAAAAAATGCAGAATTAAGAAGTTTTTAACATCACCCCATATAAATGCAAAACTTACGACAAATGTAAAATCCTGAAAAACAGACCCTTAAATACTTGATAAAAATATTAAAAAAAATTATCTTTTATTTGTCGAAACAATCTATTTAAACATTCGCCTTAACATAAAACCATGATAGAAATAGAAGAAAAAGAACTCAAACGATACTATAGTATTGGGGAAGTTGCTAGAATGTTTGAAATATCCACTTCTAAGATTAGATTCTGGGAATCAGAGTTTGATTTGCTAAGTCCAGTCAAGAACGCTAAAGGAGATAGAAGGTTCACACCTAATAATATCCAACAACTCCGACTCATATATGAATTGCTCGTTGAAAAAGGATATACTATCGCTGGAGCCAAACAAGAATTACAACAAAAAGTATCCTATCATAAAAAAAGAGCTGAAACGCTAGATAAGCTTCAGCGAATTAAAAAAGAGCTCAACACTATAATTGAAACATTATAAAAAAAGCCCCGATTTGAATCGGGGCTTTTTTTAATCGATCCTCTTCTGATTCGTGCCATGAATCAATTCTAATGTCTGTAAAGTACCTGCTACAGTCGCTAGAGGTAAGGCAACCAAAAAACCGAATATAGTCATCAATAAAGCAATATAAGGAATCCCATTCCCTAAAGCTGCGCTTCTATTTTCTTTTACAAATTGTACTGAGGCTCTATATCCATAATACCGCTCTAAAGTAAAATCAAAGTTTCCTGCACCGCCGTAATATGCTTGTATTAAAAATAAAAGGATGGCGGTTATTGGAGGTAAGAAGAAGCTTAACAAGAATACTATAAAGGACCAAAACAACTCTCTAACCAATAAGCGTAATGCAACCCGTATTCCTCTTATTATATCTGAAATAAATTTTTGAAATTGAAAGCCTCCACTTTTCTTTCCAGTAACAATCTGCTCTACTCGCTCGGATAATAAAGACATAAATGGAGAGGCCACAATCATGACAATATGCTTCATCAATAGTAGTAAGAGTCCCCAAACTAGTATTTCACCAACAGCTCCTCCCAGCCAGTCCAGTGCTCCTCCTATCCAATTACTTCCTATCCAAGATTCAGGATACAGATTACCAATAAAGGATTGAACTGGATCCACCAATTTAGATCGAGTTTTGAACACCGTAAAGATTAAAATTAAGGAGGTGATGGAAGGCACTAAAAAGTAAGTCCATAGATTGTATTGAAACAATATAGAGATGGCTTTAGAATAATATCCAATACCACGAAAGGCTGAACGCATGCTTTTTCTTTTAAAAGTATAAAACTATCCCCTCGGGCTACTTTTTTTTCTACAAAAAATTATTTCTTATCGACAACATATATAGCCTTTGAGGAGCATTGATTACTTTTGGGGAAATTTATTACTGATGTTATCAATACATAAAGAAGGATTCAAAATTTCAGCTAGGAGCTTAATCTTATTTCCTCTTGTAGCATTTGGAGCCTATTACTTGCATCCCATAGCAGGGCTATTAGTAGGGATTGGACTTTTTATTCTATTAATTCTAGTCCTTCAATTTTTCCGAAATCCAGTTCGAAATATTCCCGTACTTGACGATAACATCATATATGCACCAGCGGATGGGAAGGTAGTAGTGATTGAAGAAACGGAAGAAACGGAGTTTTATAAGGACAAAAGGATTCAGATTTCCATTTTTATGTCCCCACTGAATGTGCATGTGAACCGCTTCCCTTTTTCGGGTGAAGTAAAATACTACAAGTACCACCCTGGCCAATATCTTGTGGCTTGGCACCCCAAATCCTCTACGGAAAACGAGCGCACAACAATGGTATTGGAAAAAGGCAAGGATTCTATTTTAGTTCGTCAAATTGCCGGGGCTGTGGCACGTAGAATTATATCCTATGCCAAAGAGGGGCTTCAAGGTAAGCAAGGAGAAGATTTTGGATTCATACGATTTGGTTCTAGAGTAGATCTTTTTTTACCACTCGATGCAAAGATTGAAGTAAATATTGATGATGTAGTCAAAGGTAACTTAACGAAGATTGCCACATTCAAATAAAAAAAGGCTCGAAATAATTCGAGCCTTTTTTTATTCAGGTGTTCGTAACTGAAGTAATTTGTTAATCATATTGAGTAGTAGGAATGCAATCAAGCCTTTGAATAAGGCTCCAGGTATGAATGGTAAGATTCCTTTAGTAAAAGCTATATCCCAATCCAAGAATTTAAGTAATCTCATGTAGCCCAAGATTAGAATAATCCCAGTACCCCCTAAAATCCCCTTAATCAATTTTAGACTAGTGGTATCTGTTTTAGGATTATTAAACCAACCTACAAAGAATGCTGCCGGAATAAATGAAATGAGAAATCCACCTGTCTTTCCTGCTAAGACCGCGTAACCATACGCTCCATTGGCAAAAGTCGTGAAGCCATAAGCTCCTGTGAATAAATATGCTAAAACTGCTGCAGCAGAAAGATAAGGACCTAGCAATCCACCTATGATCAATACAGCTAAGGATTGTAATGTAATAGGAATCTCTATTCCAAGCGGACTTAGGTCAATGCTCAAATTACCGGATATCACCAAGAAGTACCAAGCTGCAATAACGCCGAGCAGGCTCATAATTGGATTTTTCCGGAATTGCATGATATTGGATGTTTAATGAATGAAAATTCCAAGACGCAAAAGCACCTTGGAACTAACATATTCTATACAAATCAAAGGAAACTAAGGTTCAATGCAAATGCAACCTAGCACCTTTGTTTCAATTACTTTTCTTTACGCATTTGAGGGAAGAAGATTACTTCTTGTATAGAAGCATTATTAGTCAAAAGCATACAAAGGCGATCTATTCCGATGCCTAATCCAGAAGTAGGTGGCATACCATATTCTAATGCTCTTAAGAAATCTTCATCCATAGCCATAGCTTCATCATCACCTCGCTCTGCTAATTTCAATTGATCCTCAAAACGTTCTCTTTGATCAATAGGATCATTCAACTCTGAATAAGCATTTGCTACCTCCTTTCCGTTTACAAAAAGCTCAAAGCGTTCTACTAATCCTTCTTTACTTCTATGCTTCTTCGCTAGAGGAGTCATCTCGATTGGATAGTCCGTTATGTAAGTAGGCTGTATCAAGTTTGCTTCTACTTTTTCACCAAAAATCTCATCAATAATCTTTCCTAAGCCCATAGTATCGTCCAAAGCGATATGTTGCTCTTTACAAAATGCTCTAAGCTCTGCTTCAGTCTTTCCACTGATATCAAATCCAGTATACTTTTCAATAGACTCTGCCATAGACAATCTAGGATAAGGTCCCTTGAAGTCAATCTCATGCGCTCCAACAGTACAAGAAGTACTTCCATTTACGGCCAAAGCAACTTGTTCTAAACACTGCTCTACCATTTCCATCATCCAGATGTAGTCTTTATAGGCTACATAGATTTCCATTGAGGTAAATTCTGGATTGTGTGTTCTATCCATACCCTCATTACGGAACATTTTCCCAAATTCATACACCCCATCAAATCCACCTACGATTAATCGCTTAAGATATAACTCATTCGCAATACGCATGTACAAGGGCATATCTAATGTATTGTGATGCGTTGCAAAAGGTGCAGCTGCTGCTCCTCCGTGAATCGGCTGTAAAATAGGAGTTTCTACCTCTAGCCATCCTTTTTCATTAAAGAAGCTGCGCATAGCGTTGATTAAGCGCGTACGCTTCAAGAAGGTTTCTCGGACATCTGGGTTCACCGTTAAATCCACATAACGCATGCGATACCTTAACTCCGGATCAGAGAAAGCGTCATATACATTTCCTTCCTCATCCCTTTTTACTACGGGCAGTGGCTTTAGCGATTTGGACAATACTTTTAAGGAGGTTACATGGATAGAGGTGGTTCCAGTTTGTGTAACAAAGGCATGCCCTTTTACACCAATGAAGTCTCCTAAATCCAATAACTTCTTAAATACCGTGTTGTACATGGTCTTATCTTCACCTGGACATATTTCATCCCGATTGATATAGACTTGAATCTTTCCACTTGAATCTTGAACCTCCGCAAATGAAGCTTTACCCATGATTCTTTTCATCATCAAACGACCGGCAAGACTAACCTCTTGGAAGTTACCTTCTTCAGCATTGAATTCTTCATTGATCTGTTTGGCACTAGCATTGATCTCAAATTGTTCAGCTGGGAATGGATCTATACCCAAGTCTCTGATTTTATCCAGATTCTCTCTTCTTACCTTTTCCTGATCGGTCAATTGCATGTTGGAAATGAATTAATGAAAAAAATGTGATGTGCAAAAATAAAGTATTAAGCGTTAATTTTTATACGAGATTGTGTAAAAATGATAGGTATGGTTAAATTTATGAGTCAGTTCAATTAAATCCTCTGGAATTAACCCATCTGTCAAGCACAAAACGATCCAAGTAGCCTCAATGACAAGACTAAATGAAGTTTAATGAACACCTTAAGCTTCATGCAATGGATTACTAGGTTTTATCCTCGTATTATTCAATGAATGCTGTTTACAATTACTGTATATCATACAGTGAACAACGAAAATTTGAGCAATGTCAATCAAACAATTAAAGTGGTTCTTCTTATCCGTATTGTTATTAGGTAACCTTCAGCTGCTACAAGCTCAAGGTGGCTTAGTCATCAATGAAGTGTCTCAAGGTACAAATGGTGGTGAATGGGTAGAGTTAGTAGTAGAAGGAGCATGTACGGTGGATATCCGAGGATGGATTATAGATGATAATAATGGATTGTTTACAGATTGTGGCGCTGGAAACCCTGCAGAAAATGGAGCTTTCTCTGGGCACGGTGTAGCAACAGGGCACCTGAGATTTAGCAATGATGCTACCTGGGCAGCTGTTCCTGAAGGAACCATTATAGTTGTATATGCCAATGGAGCCTTGCCTACACCTCTTCCAACTGGAGAGGCTGCCTCTGTTGGTGACCCCACAGATTCCAATTGTGACTTGATCCGTTGGTGCCCTATGAATGCAAGTAATACCTACATGACAGAATGTGGAACAGCACCATCATCTGCTGCTCCTGGAAACTGTAATTGTGCGACTAATGGACCTGGAGGAAACAGTTCTTATATTGGGCCCCAATTACCTTTAAATGGTACCAGCTGGAATAAAGCAAGTTTGAATAATTCTGGAGATGTCATGCAGATCCGTGATGACGGTGGTGTTTATTATCATGGGTTTGCTTATGGTAACCCAACAGGTTGTGGGGGATCAACTTCTTTCAATGGTGGACCAGATAATTTATACTTTGGAACAAGTGGCGGTGGTATATGTTACCAGTTTTTGAATACTACCAATGATGACTTTAGAGAAATCAATAATTTCCAAGCACTTAATGCAGCAGCAAACGAATCCCCAGGATTTGCCAATAATTGTGCTAACGCTCAATGGATCGCTGATATGCGCTATCCACCAGAAGATTTTTTCTACCCTACTTGTTCACCAGCCACTCAAATAGCTGATATTTGCGTGGGGCAAACCGCCACCATATCTATACCTATTACAACTTGTATTGGATCTGAATGGGGCTTTGTAAGTGCTACAGTAGGAGTCCCCCCAGTTATTGTACCTGACCCAACCTCTATTGATATAGTGAATGGAACTATTGATGTATTCGGCTTATTGCAAGGAACAGCATCCGTTGTACTTAGTGCAACCTTTGACAATTCTGGTATTTTCAATGGAACTGGTTGTCCCTTATCATTATCTACATCCGAGGTTGAAATCACCGTAAATGTAGGACCAGGTCCTACAGCCAATGCATTTAATGTAACCGAATGCGCTGGACCGGGTGGAACCACTACTTTTGACTTAACTACTTATGATAATATTGTAAATGGGGGATCTGGTGATGATGTGGAATGGTTTCTGGACAATAATAATCCACCTACTACCCCAGTTCCAAATCCAACTAGTTATGTAGCCTCTGTGGGTTCAAATACAGTGTATGCTGTGGTTATTGAAGGACTATGTCAATCGGCACCTGTTCCTATTCAATTTATCATCACGCCTCCACCAGCAGCCATACCGGCAGCCATTACAGAATGTACCATTCTAGGAACTACACAGGCGCAGGTTAACCTCAATAGCTTAAACAATCAAATTACTAATAACACCCCTAGTAATACCGTAACTTATTATGAAGACGCTGGTGCCAATATTCAAATCAATACTCCTTCCAGTTATATCGTAGGGGTTGGTATAACCACAGTTTATGCTGTGGTTGATGATGGATCTTGTGAATCCGCACCTGTACCAGTTGTCATAACCATATTCCAATCCCCAAATCTGGTCCCCACTGGAGTAGCAACACTCTGCGAAGGAGATATGATTGATTTAAACACCATGGTTACTGAAACATCTGGTAGTAATCCGGTTATTCTATTTTATAATGGAAGTAATTGTTCCGGTACACCTATTTCCGCTACCCAAACCCCACCATTAGGAACCAATACCTATTGTGTAGAAGCCGTCTCTGGTATCTGTACAGATGAAGTGCAAGTAATCGTTATAGTTACTCCTGGAGATGTACCTATTCTGGCTACAGACACTATTTGTGAAAGTGACAGTCCATTAGACTTAACGACGCTTCAAGACCCTGTTTTCCCCAATGGAACTTGGACTGGACCCGGAGTCTCTGGTACAACATTTGATCCAACTGGTCAACTCGGAACGAATACCCTAACCTTTACCCCTGATGGCTGTGGCTCTGCTGCATCAACAACGGTAGAGGTAGTTTCTGGAGCCGTTCCAAATTTGACTTCAGCGACAGTTTGTTCAACAGATGGAGATTTAAATTTAAATACACTGTTAGACCCATTATACCCTAATGGTACTTGGTCTGGTGATTATGTTACCGATACTATTTTTGATCCATCTCAAGTTGCGGGTGATGAAACGGTAACCATTACATTTACCTCTTCTGATGCCTGCGTATCTCCAGCTACGACAACCATAGATGTAACACTAGCGTTAACCCCTACATTAGGTACAATAACAGTTTGTTCATCAGATACGCTCGTAGATTTAACAACATTGGAGGATCCGGCCTATCCTGGTGGAATATGGTCCGGAACAGGTGTCAATGGTACGGAGTTTGACCCAAGTGGACTATCAGGAACAATAACTTTAGACTATACGCCTAATGAAAGTTGTACAAATAATGCAACTACTGATATAACTGTTGAAACAACAGTAACACCAACTTTAGGAACAACAGATATTTGTAATGCTGAAACCGCATATGACCTCACCTTATTAGAAGACACGAATTACCCTGGAGGTACATGGATCGGCCCAGGTGTAACAGGTAGTGAATTGGATGCAAGTGCACAAAGTGGTTCCATTACCCTTCAATATGTTGCCGTGGAGAATTGTACGGATACCGCAAGTACTACCCTTAATCTTATTGAGGCACCTATTGTATTCAATATTATTGAAGCCTGCGATGGAACAAATACGACCTATACGGTAAGTTTCGATATCTCGCTTGGAGATACTAGCACCTACACTGTTAACGGGGTTCTAGTGAATGGCACTTCATTTGTTTCAGCACCCATTCCGGCTGGCACACCATATACTTTCGTTGTAGACGATACAAACACCTGTAACCCAACCACTTTAATGGGTAGTTTTGATTGTAATTGTACCACTCAAGCTGGTACTATTGATTTTTCCAATCCTATCGTATTATGCGACAGCTCTGATATCGATGTTACCGCATTATACAATAATGACTTTGTATCGGATGGGGATGATCTAGAAGGATTTATTATCCATGACTCACCAACAGCTAGTTTAGGAAATGTATTAGTTCAATCTTCAAGTGCAGTTATTCCTTATCCTGCTGGTGTTATTCCTAATACCACTTATTACATCTCTCCAATTGCTGGAGATGACAACGGCATGGGCATGGTTAACCTATCAGACCCTTGTTTTTCTATCACCCAAGGAGTAGCTATTACCTTTACGAGTCCGGATATAGCCTTTACTGTGCCCAATGAATTCTGTGAGGATGATTGTATTGAAGTAAATGTGGTTGTTAATAATACGGATGTTAGTGCAGCCAATCCAGTTACGATTGATTATGAGGTTTTTGATGGTACCACGGCTATTCCTGGAAGTATAACTATTGAAGGAGACTCATTGATAGAAATTTGTGAACACACTGACTTTACAACCGGATTTGACTTAATATTTAATTCGTCTAGCATAGCTGGGTGTTCTATTGACTATGGTACCTCAGAAACATACGGGCTTGATATTTTATTGAGTTCTGAAATATTTATTGCCGATACATTATGTTCAGGAGGGTTTATAGTTGTAGCGGGGGTTACCTTTGATGAAACCATTCCAAGTGGACAGATTAATCTTGCAGGATTAGCATCTAATGGATGTGATTCCATTGTCAATATTGATTTGACCTTTATTCAGCCGGATACCAACTTTCTACATCAAACCTTATGCTCAGGTACATCGATTGATGTCAATGGAACTACCTATGATGAGTTGAACCCTACTGGATTTGAGACCATTCCTAATGGATCAATAACTGGTTGTGATTCTTTGATTGATGTACAATTGACCTTCGTAACTGCCGTTACAAATCCAATTGACTCTACCTTATGTCCTGGAGATTCTATTCTGGTTAATGGAGTAAGCTATAATGAGAATAATCCAACTGGCATAGACACCATAGTTAATGGAAGTTTCTTAGGATGTGATTCCATTATACAAGTCAATTTAAGTTTCTTTGCGCCAGTTATTACGACTATTGATAGTACACTTTGTATAGATGCTTCTGTCCTAGTTAATAATGTGGTATATGATATAAATAATCCGACAGGTACAGAGGTATTATTGAGTACTCAAGGTTGCGATTCTACTGTTCAAGTAAATCTAAACTTCTTCCCTGAAGCATCGACCACATTAGATCCTACTATCTGTTTAACGGATACCTTGTTTGTGAATGGAACAGCATATTTCAATGGCAATCCAAGTGGAACAGAAACCCTAAGTGCTGCTTCGCAAAATGGATGTGACTCTATTATAAATATTGATTTAAGCTTCTTCCCTGAAATTAGCTTTACACTTGATGATACCATTTGTTCTACCTCAAGTATACTGGTAAATGGAACGACATATGACTTCTCCAATCCATCGGGTACAGAAACATTTGTAGGAGCAGGCTTGAATGGCTGTGATTCTATTGTTCAAGTTGATTTGAGTTTCTTCCCTGTAGCTTCTGGCATATTTGAGCAGACGCTTTGCCCGGGTGAAAGTATAAATGTAGGCGGTAGTATTTTTGATGAAACTACTCCAACTGGGACCGTCACACTCCCTGGAGCCGCTGTCAATGGTTGTGACTCTATCATAGATGTTACTATAGACTTTTTCAATGTAATACCTGGTACAGAAGTATTGACTATTTGCCCAGGTGGTTCAGCAACTTATAATGGAACGGTATACGACGAATCTAATCCAACAGGTTCTGAATTACTCTTAGGTGCTGATATTAATGGTTGTGATTCAATCGTTAATGTTTCCATTTCTGTGTTGGACGAAGGTGTATTTGACCTCATTGAAACCATTTGTACTACTGAATCCATGACTGTGAATGGTACTATTTACGATGTGAATAATCCTACAGGTACAGAGGTCTTAGCAGGAGCAGCCATAAATGGATGTGACTCCATTATAATTGTCACGCTTGATTTCTTTGTTGAGGTCATTGAAGATGAAACATACCAACTTTGTTCAGATGAATCCATTGAGATAAACGGAACAACCTATGATATTAATAATCAAGTTGGTACCGAGGTGTTTGTGGGCGCTTCAGTGAATGGTTGTGATTCAACCGTTAATGTTCAAATTGACATTTTACCTGATGCAACTGGTATTTTCGAAACAACTATTTGTGAAGATGAATCCATCATAATCAATGGTACCACTTATGATATCTCTAATCCTACTGGGCAAGAGATATTGACCGATGCAGCATCTAATGGATGTGACTCCATTGTTGACATTAATATTGACTTCTTCCCTCCAGCTATAGGATTTGTAACGGATGAAATTCCTGCAGCTGGATCCATCATAGTAAATGGCACCACATACGATATTAATAACCCAAGTGGTCAGGAAATATTAATCAATGCCAGCATCAATGGCTGCGACTCCATTGTAAATGTAAATCTGAGTTTTATTCCGGAGACGGCATTCTTTATCACTGTTATTGAACCTACTTGTTTTGGGGAAGAAGATGGAGAAATCATTATTGACTCTATTAGCAATGCTACTTTACCGATTGCACTCACCCTAGTAGGTCCTGGAGGGATTCCAATAGTAGAGGAAATTACTTCGTTCCCACATAGTATTATTCCAGCATCAGCTGGATCATATGCCTTAAGTATAGTAGATGCCTTAGGATCAATCAGTTCAACAATAGTTCAAGTAGACAATCCTCCAATATTTGAAATTAGTGGAGGTGGTCTTTATAATGTTGATTTAGGATATGCTGTAGGCTTACAAATAACGGGAGTTGATATTGATTCTGTCATTTGGTCTCCATCTACTTTCTTAAATTGTGACACTTGTACTCAAGTCATAAGTACCCCTGAGATGGATATGAATTATGATGTGATTGCATTTAATTCCCTTGGCTGTGAATCAACTGCGGCTTTCTTGGTTCAGGTTAATCCAGTTAAAGATGTATACATACCGAATATAATCAGTCCAGATTTTGATGGGGTAAATGATGTATTTACCATTTATGCTGGTCCTAGTGTAAGGCAAATTCAAGTCTTGCAAATCTTTGATCGATGGGGTAACTTCTTATTTGAAGCAAAAGATTTCCCGCCAAATGATCTGAGTTATGGTTGGGATGGATCTTTCCTTGGCAAGCAAATGGAAAACGGTGTTTATGTCTTTTACACCATTATCGAATTCCTGAATGGGGAGACCCAAGTCTACAAAGGAGAAATCACCATAGCCAAATAATAAAAAGCCAGCTGAAAATTCAGCTGGCTTTTTAACTTCTTAGCTGTTTACTTGTTTCTATAAAAATTACTTAGCTGCTACATGCTACACATAGCCTATTCACCCATTTATAAATATAAAGTTCCACCAAAGCATCGCTTTCCGATGATCAAATACGAATTGATACCGGAGCAGCTACTTTATGAAGGAACCATACAGGATCAAAATTTCTTTTCTCCAACTCCCCTAGATGAATCTATAATCTTAAGAACCCATAGTGCAGAATATTGGTCTAAACTCAAGAACCAAAAACTGAGTGCAAAAGAAATAAGAGCTATTGGTTTTCCTATGAGTCCAGCCTTAGTAGAAAGAGGTAGGCATATTGCTGGCGGTACGCTCGAGGCAGCATATAAAGCTATGGAACATGGTATAGCTATGAATATAGCAGGAGGCACCCATCATTCCTTCACCAACAGAGGAGAAGGGTTCTGTTTATTAAATGATATAGGCATAGCAGCAAATGAACTACTCTATCAACAAAAAGCAACTAAAATCCTAGTGGTAGACCTAGATGTTCATCAAGGAAATGGAACAGCAGAAATATTCAGTCAAAATCCTGATGTCTTTACTTTTAGTATTCATGGAGAAAAGAATTATCCTTTGCGAAAAGAACAATCCGATTTAGACATAGGCTTAGCTGATAGAACTACAGATGCACTCTACCTTAATACTTTAATGGATATTCTACCAAAATTAATAGACACTGTAAAGCCTGATTTTATTTTTTATTTATCCGGAGTCGATATACTCGGAACTGATAAGCTAGGTAGATTGAATGTATCTATGGATGGTTGTAAGGCTAGGGATCGATTTGTGTTAGAAACGTGCAAGAAAAATAATATACCGCTAGCAATCAGTATGGGTGGAGGTTATTCAGAACAGCTTAAACATATCGTAGAGGCCCATTGTAACACCTTTAGATTGGCCCAAGACATCTTTTTCTAAAAAAAGAAAAGTCGTACACAGTACGACTTTCAGAATTATAATCCCATGAACATATCCAAAAACTTCTTTAATTTTTCATAAATATTTTTTTATATCTATAAAAAATATATATCTTTATTACATAACAGCAATGAGCTGTTTAACTTGTTTATTCCCATGACACAAATTCATTTACACAGTTAGAAGATTGTTCCCGCAATCTTCTTTTTTTTGTTAAAAGTGCCCCCTTGTCGGGGGCATAAAACTATTAACAAATTATAATCCCATGAACATCATTTCAATTTGTGTCTCCAGTTAAGGAGTGGTAAGCACATCCAATCTCTGCACAGACTCTTTTGTCTTTCCTTTCGCTTACAATACAAATATGCATTCCATTAAAGCCCCAAAAAAGAACAAAAAAAAATTATTGTGAAAAAAATAAAATCCATTAAACAGCAAAAATGCTAATAAAAACAATGTTTTAACTATCAAAATTGTGAAAAAACAAATTTCAAGACTTCAATTTTTTTTTAAATCAGCCATTCTTGTAAGCCTATATAAAAGTTTGAAAAGCCTGTGAAATGTCACTGATTGTACAATCTCGTTAAAGCTAATTGACTGAAAACTAGATTATATTTTCTTTTTAGTTTGATTTAAATTTGAACCTCATTCACTTTGTAGCTAACTATATGTTTCAAAAAAGTACCATTCAAAAAATTGCCCATGTTATTGTTCCTCTAGCATTAAAAGGAACCCTAAGCTATAAAGTAGAGGAAGAAGACCTTCAGCACTTAGCGGTTGGAATGCGCGTAGAAGTTCCCATAGGAAAAAGAAAGATTACCACTGGAATTATCCATTCTTTCCAGGATCAAACCTCCAATAAGGCTTATAAGTCCATTCTTCAATTTTTGGATGAGGCACCTATTGTAGATGAGGTTCATATTCGGTTCTGGGAGTGGCTATCTAATTATTATGTTTGTGAAATAGGGCAAGTCATGCATGCTGCTTTACCAGCACACCTTAAAATAGACTCAGAAACCGTTTTGAGCTTGTCCCCATTTTACCAAGAAGATATGCCTGGGCTGAATACGAATGAATTTTTGATAACAGAAGCCCTGCTTACTCAAAAAAGCCTCAGCGTAAAAGAATTACAATCCATATTAAAGCTCAATAGTATTGCCCATATCATAAAGTCCCTGATTCAAAAAAGATTGATTTATGTAAAAGCACACGCACTAGATAAGTATAAAGCCAAGACAGAGACCTATATTTATTGGAATGAAGCCTACCAAGGAGATAGCCTTGCTCAGGAAATGGCATTTGAGCTTTGCAGTCGGTCAGAGCGACAACAAAAGGCTTTACTGTATTTTATAGAACATGCGGATCAAGAGCAAAAACTACCTAGACGATCCATTAGCACCCTGCCGGGATTGGATAGCTCGGTTGTTCAAGCACTAGTGAAAAAAGAAATATGGATACTTAAAGACCTGTCTATTTCAAGATTGAATAATGAAGCTATTTATGTTGAAAAAGCGAAAGAACTGAGTGCCATCCAACAACAAGCCCTAACTGATATTCAAAAACAGTTTGAAACGCAAAACACCTGTTTGCTTCACGGGGTTACCGGCTCAGGTAAAACGCAACTATATATTGAGTTACTTCGAGAAAAGCTTTCTAAATCTGAACAGTCCCTTTATTTACTTCCAGAAATTGCCCTCACTACGCAATTGGTGCAACGGCTTCAACGGGTATTTGGAGATCAAGTTTATGTATACCATTCTAGACTGAATAATCAGGAACGCGTAGAACTCTTTAGACAAGCCAGAACAGGGAAAGGTATATTTATTGGTCCTAGGTCAGCCATATTTTTACCTTTTACAAAGTTAAGACTCATTCTTATCGATGAGTCTCATGATGGATCTTTCAAACAGCAAGATCCTGCTCCTCGATATCATGGTCGAGATGCTGCTTTATATTTGGCCCACTTAGTGGGAGCAAAAACCCTTTTAGGAACTGCAACGCCATCTATTGAATCCTATGAGCACGCTATCAATGGTAAATATGGACTGGTTACACTTTCTGAACGATACGGCGACATTGAATTACCTGAAATACAACTCATCGACCTCAAAAAAGCTTATCAGCAAAATAGAGTAAAGCATAACTTCAGCAGGCAGATGATTCAATCGATTCAAGACTGCTTGGATAGAAATAAACAAGTCATTGTATTTCAAAATAGACGTGGATATGCCCCACGTATGCAATGTACATCTTGTGGTCATACGCAGCATTGTACCAAATGTGATATAAGCCTGACCTACCACAAATACAAGAATCAAATGATTTGCCATTACTGTGGTTACGCTGAGCATCCCCTTAGCCAATGTCCCAAAGGCAATCAACATAAACTCCAACTACAAGGATATGGCACAGAAAAACTTGAAGAAGACTTACAGTTACTTTTCCCAAGTGCTCGGATTGATCGTATGGACCTAGAAAGTGCTCGTAGTAAATCTGCACATAAGCGTATCATAAAGTCGATGGAGAACCAAGACATTGATATTCTAGTAGGTACCCAGATGATTTCCAAGGGACTAGACTTTGATGCGATTGAATTAGTATGTGTTGTCAATGCCGATCCCATGATTCAATTTCCTGATTTCAGATCAGCGGAACGAGCATATCAGTTACTTACTCAAGTAGCAGGAAGAGCAGGGCGGAAAAATAAAAAAGGTAAAGTCCTTATTCAAACTTTTTCACCTGATCACCCCGTATTAAATGATGTGATAAAAGCAGATTACATCAGCATGTTCAATCGAGAATCGGCAGAACGAAAGCTATTTAAATATCCACCAGCTAGCCGTTTGATCAAGATTCAACTCAAACATAAGAAAAACGAAGTGTTACAACGTGCCAGCAAACATTTACAACAAGCCTTACTTGCCAATCTCAAATCCGGCGTGTTGGGACCATCCACTCCGGCGATTAGCCGAATCAACAATTATTACATCCAGGAATTCTTGATTAAAAGAAACGCCAGTAATAAACAACTCCAGCAAGAGAAAACATTCCTATACGAAACCAGCCATTGGTTGAAATCAATAAAAGGAATGTCTGCTTTAAGAGTCATTATAGATATCGATGTCTATTGACCAAGATCTAGGTCCACATTTTTCATCATTTGAAAATAGGATGACTCTAAGGCTTCATCATGAAATTCAGGATAAGTAGCAGAAGCAGAGAAGGTGATTTTTTCATCGCCAAAAATAACCACCCAGACGATGTAATGATCTCCGCTTTCTTGGAGTTCGCGAAATTTAGAAACAAACCCTTTTCTACCATGTAAGGTCACTTGCTCTTGTCCCAATAGTTCACGATCAGAAGTGATGACATACTTCTCTTGAAAGGTAGGTATCATTTGAGCAAAGCCAATTGGAGTTACTCGATAAGCGACTTTTGAAGTCCATTTTTTAGAGATCAGCACTTTAGGGTCTGAAGTACGCAAAAAACTATCATCTGGCAAATCAAAGCTCAGTGTTGCATGCTTTACTACGTCTAAAAGGTCTTCAAAACTAGTATTTGAATATAAGATGGAATCTTGCTCTTGTGCCTGAAGGTGGTTTTGCCATGAAGCCATCACTATCAAGAAACCAATAATAATTATACGTGTAGTCATGTGCAGATGCTCAAATTAAAGATTAAGGTATTACCCTCTAAACGAAAGTTACCCTTTAAGAATTGCTTTAATAATTGAGGTTTCATATCAAAAGAATTACGATGCCTCCTAAAGCTAAGGTGATCTCCTCTCAATTTATATCCTCGGTATACTAACTTCGCCTTAATAATAGATTCTTTTGACGACTGGCTATAGTAATATTGATCCGTATCTGTACGATACATAAATGTAGAATCGGTTACCTGTACATATTCTAGCCCTTCAGTTACCCAAAATCTCCGTTCCGTTGTTCCTTGATCTGCTCGATCACCATAAGAGGAAGCTATTTTCATTATTTCCACTGGAAAATTATGTTTCAGCATACAATAGTTCACCTTCCCTAAGCCACTCTTATTCAAATCTAGCTTTATCTTCCTACCTCGATCAGTCCATAAAACAAGCGTCCCCCCTTTCAAGGGTTTCTGACCACAAGAAGTAACCTGTAAAGTTAAAGAACAATCTCCACTGATTGGCATGGGCTGATCTATTGTCACCTCATATGTATCTCTTTCAACAAGGAAAGCAGACGAAATAAAACAAAGGCCAATAATTAAAGAATAGAGGAGATATTTCAATGCTGATGTAAAATTTTCCGCAAGATACTAAGAATTAAAAGAACAAATGAGCTTACTCATACCATCATGGGCACGAACTAAACTTAAGTCAATACTTTTGCCAAATACTCGCCTGTATGGGAACCTGAACACTTAACTAAATCCTCTGGTGTACCTTCAAATATCAATTCACCTCCGGCTTTTCCACCATCTGGTCCCAAATCAACAATCCAGTCAGCAGATTTAATGATTTCCATATTATGCTCAATAACAACAACCGTATGGCCTCTATCAACTAGAGCGTTAAGTGCATCTAAAAGCTTTTGAATATCATGGAAATGCAGCCCAGTAGTTGGCTCATCAAAAATAAACAAGATGCGATCTTTAGGATTTTCCTTGACTAAAAAAGAAGCTAATTTCACGCGTTGCGCCTCCCCACCAGATAGGGTACTACTCGATTGCCCTAAACGAATATATCCCAAGCCAACATCCTGCAAAGGCTTCAATTTTTGAATCACTTCTCTTTTACCTTCAAAGAACGCTAAAGCTTCATCTATACTCAAGTTTAGAATTTCACTAATATTCTTTCCTTTATATTGAACATCGAGTACCTCTTTTTGGAATCGTTGGCCCTTACAAGCTTCACATTCTAATCTGATATCTGCCAAAAATTGCATTTCAACAACCTGCTCCCCTTCCCCACTGCACGTTTCACATCTACCTCCATCTACATTGAATGAAAAATGTTTTGGCTTAAACCCTCTTAACTTAGCCAATTGTTGCGATGCCATCAAACTCCTAATAGCATCATATGCTTTTACATAAGTTACCGGATTGGAACGAGAGGATTTTCCAATCGGATTCTGATTAACCATTTCAACCTGAGTGATATACCTTATATCACCATCCAAGCGATCAAAGCGACCTATCCCTTTAGTGTAAGGCTCACCTAAATGCTGCAGAATGGCAGGATAGAGAATTTGTTTGATTAAGGTGGTTTTACCCGAACCCGAAACACCCGTTACGACAT
>CAJXMP010000012.1 GCA_913056515.1 uncultured Lewinella sp. | reverse complement strand
ACCAAAGAATATGCTTGCTGCAATTGTTGCAATATTTGTGATTGGATACCTAGCCATTGTATTTGAACATCCATTAAAACTTGATAAAACAGTCCCCGCTTTAATTATGGGTGCCCTTTGTTGGGGCGTGATTGCACTCGGGCATATCGATTTAGTAGATCATCATGGACATATAGCAGGTGTAGGTCATGGAGCAGATGGCAGTGGAGCGCTGATGGAGCATACGACCAATGTTTTATTGCATCATATTGGAAAAGTAGCGGAAATCCTATTGTTTTTGATTGGTGCGATGACTATTGTGGAGTTGATAGATTTACATAGGGGATTCTCCGTAATCACCAATAGGATTAAGACGACGAAGAAGAGTACCATGTTGATTTTGATCTCTATCCTTGCTTTCTTCCTGTCCGCAACTTTAGATAACCTAGCAGCAACTATAGTACTCGTTTCCTTATTGAGAAAGCTTGTTCCGAATAAAACAGAGCGTATTTGGTTTGTGTCTTTGGCTGTTATTGCGGCTAATGCGGGTGGTGCCTGGTCTCCAATTGGAGATGTTACCACGACTATGCTATGGATTGGTGGCAAAGTTTCCACCGTTGGATTGATTCAAAATCTAGTTATTCCATCTGTTTTATGTGTAGCCGTTCCTGTCGGAATTGCTTTATTCCTACCTGCCTTCAAGGGTAATATTACACCTGGAGATTATGATCACGAAGGCAAAAAAGAAGAGGAGAAATTATTGAGTTCTAGGGTGATGCTAATCACCGGGGTTTTGGCACTTGTATTTGTGCCTGTATTCAAATCTATCACACATCTTCCTCCTTATGTGGGTATGATGCTTTCTTTAGGTGTGGTGTGGTTAGTATCTGAGTTCATACACCCTGAAGAAGATTTTGATAAAGAAACTAACCATCAATATTCTGCGCACAAGGCCTTGTCAAGGATAGAGCTTTCTAGCATTCTATTCTTTCTAGGTATTTTGGTAGCAGTAGCTGCTTTAGAATCGGTGGCTGTGACATTAGCGAATGGAGAACATGTAGGCTTGCTTAAGTCCATGGCTATTTCGTTGGATGCTGCCATACCTAATCAAGATATCGTAGTCATGATTTTAGGTGTACTTTCTGCTATCATTGATAATGTACCACTTGTGGCGGCATCGATTGGCATGTATACGGATCCTATTGATGCAAAACTTTGGCATTTCATTGCCTTTTCTGCAGGAACGGGTGGATCGATGTTGATCATTGGATCTGCAGCGGGTGTTGCGGCTATGGGTATGGAAAAAATCAATTTCATTTGGTATTTGAAAAAAATCAGTTGGTTAGCCTTCTTAGGATTTTTAGCTGGGTGTTTGGGATTCTTAGGCATCTACAGCCTAATGCACTAAAATGAATTATTCTACCTTCAAAATATTGGTTCCTATGCGATGGTCCCATTTTATTCTTTTTTGTTGTGTATGCTTAAGTTTAACGTCTTGTAAAAACGAGTTAGCTGAACGCATAATTGGGGATTGGCAAGCTTATGCATATGTTCAACAAGATAGCACTATAGCTATTGATTTGGCTCCCGTTAAATTAAGCTTCAATGCTCAAGGTCAATATTGTTATCACTCGAATCTATTGCATCACGAATGTGGTCATTACCAAGTGAGTAAACAAGGTCTATTAAAGCTTCAAGATACGACCCAAGCGAAGGTAGATGCGGTGTTTCTAGGTCTACAGATAAGCTCCAAGGATAGCTTGGTTGTCGAAATGGAGGAAGCTGGCATGAAGAGCAAGCTTTCTTTTTATCGAATGCAATAATAAGTAAGAATTAAAATTTAATACTGAAACACTTCCTTGAATTTTATTGATATACTTTATATGAAATCGGTTGTTTACAATAATTAATAACATACCAATTATTAGGTATTCAATAATTACTAATAGAGTGAAAATGTAATATGACCAGCCAAAACCTTACTAGACTCAAACTAAGAAATGTTGTAAATAGTTAAATTGATGATTACACAAATTGTAATCATGAAAAAGACAAACACACGCTTGTTGAGCACTAGTATGCTCAATCAGACTTACATCGAAAAAATTAAGGAAATATTACTAACCTCAATAATATTGATATTCATTTCCTTAAGTATTCAGGGTCAAGATTGTACCACGGGACTGACAAACTTGCCATCAACAACTTTGCAAGATGAGATTAATTATCAGTCGAGTTCAGTTAATATGACTACCAATCAAATTGTCAAATTTAAAGTTCCCATTGAAACCAAGTCTTCCAATACTTTTAAGCTAAATTTAACAAACAACAATTCTAGTTTTACACTTGATGTTTATGCCTGTGGAGATAACAATCCTATATATACCAACACATCAAATTTTAATACATTAATTACCCTTCCAAATAATATATTCAATTCTGGAAACTGTGTTGGAGAATTTTTATTTCAAGTAAGCCATTCTGAAACAGCTAATGATTCTGGTGATACAACGTTTGTTGTTAATCCAATTATAGTTACACCAATTGCAGATTGTCCCTCAGAGGGAGAGATTACACTTTCTGACAATAATGCAAATACAACTAATGATGTCTGTGAAGATATGCAGCCAATACTACTTGGATTGACTAATGTATTAACAGCCGATGGATCACCAGTTGATTTAATATGCCTTAAAGGTGGAGGTAATTTCACCATGAAATCCAATGATGGAGTTGAAACTGTGTTAAGTAAAGATGGCAATGGTAATACGTACCTTGACCCAACTCAGTTCAATGAAGGAACGTATGAATTGTCATTTTCATATGATTGTACTTACGGAGTGGATTTCACCATGTCCAGGTTCATTAATGTTTATGAGAATCCAGTTGCTGTATTTACAGAATCAACTGTAGATTTGAATTGTTCTTCTGTTGGAGACTTTATTTACTTAAACAATTATTTAGATGCTTCATCTTCCTCAAATGGCACCTATTCAGTAATACCTGACCCTAATCATCCAGCTGACACCTTACTTAATAATGATGCTTTTATTATTCAAAATGCTGGAACATACCAATTTGTGTACACTGCTTCAAGCAATAACTCCTGCTCTACAGCTACGAATTCAGATATAATCACTTTTAATATAGGTTTAAAACCAGAGGTTGACATTGAATTAGGATCTGGATTCCCTTCTTGTATTCCAACAGCTTTCTCTATCCAAGCACCATTTCCTACCACAGCCACAAATGATGCTAATCGTTTTAAATGGCTTGTAAAGAAAAATGGTGTTGAGGTACATACTCAATTATATTGTCCTGGAGATGCTCCACAAGATTTATTATTTAGCGCAAGTGCTCCAGGTGCTAACGAAACCGTTATCTATGATATTTGTTTAGAAATCACAAAAGATGCTTCTGGTTGTGCAATTGATGCAGATGACTGTACAGCCTCAGATTGTGAGACTTTCAGTATTTATAATGATGGTGCGGGATGTAGTTGTGAGGCACCAAGTCATAGTGTTTGTTATGCTAATGATCAATCAGATTTCAAGCTCGGATGTACATTTTTATCAATCAACCTATTCACCTTAATTGATGGTACAATTACACCTGCGCAAGATGTATACAATTGTTCAGATGCAAGTATAGTGAGTTCATTCCAATCTTCGTTTGCAGGAATAACAGTACCAGAAAACTCCAACCAAACCAAGATAGAAGATTTGCCAGTTATTGGTACAATTTGTGATGTTTTTAATTTTTGTATTTGTATAGGTTGGCCTGTGAATATAAGTTGGAGACCGTTGGAGCCATTGTATAATGCCATTCAATGTAATAAGACTTTATCTCAAGCAATATTTGACTATCTTGGTAGCTTTGCACAAGGATCAGGAGGTAAAACAGTAGTCGTCGCCGACACGGATGGTGATGGATCATTTGACTACATGGTGCATGAAGGTGATTATCCATTAACTCTAAGTAATCAAACCATTCCAAACAATCTAAACCGCTCAGGAGAAATTTCTTTAAGAATGGTTTCTGGATGGCCAAATCCTCCAGCAGATATATGTGGTGAAGTCAATAATTCCGGTAAAACACTTACGGACGTACTGCCTTTAGGATTCATTCCAGTAATTGGTGATGTAATTGAAGAAGTTATACAAACAGCTGGATGTGATATGGAACTACAATGGTCTGATGCTCAAGACAAAAAAGTATACATAAAAAATACAAGCTCACCAGACTTTGTAAATTGTCCAACATCTCAAACACTAGTTTTTTCAGAAGATTATAGTTGTAATGTAGAAGCAAATTGGTCCATTCCAATTGCAAAAGATGCTTGTGATGGAGAAATTCTATCGTATTATGCATCACCCCCTACAAATACTGGAGATTATTACGGTGTTTGGCAAGTACAAGGACCTACTTTGGGTTCTTCATTACCAGTAGGTATTCACACAGTTGAATATCTTGCCACTGGATGTAATGGTAATACAACTTCATGTTCGTTTTATATAGAAGTAGGCCCTGGAGATCCAGTCCTATTAGCTCCAGGAGATATAACATATCCTACAAATTATGGCTATGATGATGCTGTGATAACTGGAATTTCTCCTTTATCCGGAGCAGGATGTAACACAACAATCAGCTATTCAGCAACAGGAGCAACCACCTTTACTGGTAGTGACGATGCAAGCGGTCATGTATTTAATTTAGGAACAACAGCTGTTGAATATACTATGTCATATTTAGATGCATCTAATGCAACTATTGTCCAAACCCAATCATTCAATGTGACTATTGTTGACGAAACTCCTCCTATTCCATTATGTGGATTTGTTGAAAAAACGCTCAATAATAATGGATTAGCAACAGTAAATGCAGCTGAATTAGATGCGGGTTCATTTGATAATGTGACTACATCATTGAGCTTCTTAATTCAAGAAGGCAATAGTTTTGTTCCTAGTATATCATTTGATTGCATGGAGGAAGGAATCAACTACAGGACATTAATGGTCAGTGATGAATTCGGCAACTCTAGTACTTGTATTGCAACAATTGAAATTAAAGATTTCTTTTCAGGTTACGAGATTTCAATGGATTTCCCTGAACTATGTTTAGAAGCGACTAATCCAGAGCAATTGGATTTTTCGAACTATCTACAAATCATAGAACCAGGAACATCTAATGTAATTTTCCATGAAAATGTCGGAGCTATTGGCCCTGATGTGCATGGAGGATTCTTTATTACAGAATTCAGACCTTCAGATGGAATTAATGCCCAAGGTATTTTAGGAATTTCACCAGATGAACCTGGTGAAACTGGATATATTGATCCAGACACAGGTATTTATACACCTGGAACTAGTTCAGGTATGGTAACAATTGCCTATTTCCTTTATATGGGCGACCAGATTTCTATGATTGGAGATGATCTATTAGGGTGTTATACCATTGCAATGGAATCATTTGAACTAAGACAACCACTTGAACTTGACCCTCCAACTTGTCAATGTGGAGATTTCACTCATAAATTTGTGGACTTAGGTATTGTAACAGGTGGTTTAGAGCCATATACAATTCAATATACAGGAGGTAAACTAGATATTGATTCTGATGGCATTGCAGATGATATGGATGGCGAATACACCTTTGACATGGCTTCAGGTTACGATCTCTTTGACTATAAGCAAGATCTTGGGCAAATCTTAATGGAATACACTACTAACGTATGGTCTATTACGATTGTAGATAGTAGAGGTTGTGAGATTTTTAGTTCAGAATCTTGCGATAATGCAGATGTACTTGAAACTCCAACAATAACTTGTCCAGCAGATATTGGCGTTGTTTATACTGATCCGTATGTGTGTTCAAGCTTGCAATCATTTACACATCCTGATATATTCTCAGGTCAATTAGCAGATAATTGTGTTGTTGATCAATATATCTATTATATCAAACATGCTGATGGAAGTTCAGAAGGACCATATGATCTTCAACCATTACTGAATATTGATGCTGATGGTAATTTAGATGTTGATCCCGAGTTATTTGACGCTGAGCATCATTTTGGCATAGGTGTTTCGACTGTACATTATTATGCAGCAGATGCAACTGGTAATTCTGTAGCATGTTCCTTTACAGTAACCGTAGAAGACAACTTATCACCTGTTTTCATTAATTGTCCTTATCCTGAAATTAATATGACTACGGAAAATGACAACTGCTATGCATATGTAAACTTTAGTTTACCATTAGCAGAAGACAATTGTGATGTCCCAACAGTAGTTCAAATAGATAATACAGGTTTAACATCAGGATCAGCTTTCCCGGAAGGAACAACAGTTATGACTTGGGAAGCAACTGATTTATCCGGTAATACTGAAACTTGTTCAATTACGGTAAATATTATAGATGAAATTGATCCCGTTGCGATTTGTCAAGATGTAAGTATTCAATTAAATGATGCAGGTGAAGCCACCATTTATTCGATAAACTCTGGTACACCAGGAGAAATATTTATTGATGCAAACTCTTGGGATAATTGTCAGATTGTTTCTATCGAAATAGCAAAATATGAGAACGGTGCTACGACTTCTCCTTATTCAACAAGTCAGGATTATAACTGTGAAGATATTGGGGTAAATCAAGTTCAATTATTGATTACTGATTCCTCTAATAATACATCAACTTGTCTATCTAATGTAACAGTATTGAACTTCTTTGATGGGGTTCAATTGGCTTTGGATGCACCAGAAATCTGTTTGGCAGATAATAATTCTACACAATATGATTTGACTAATTATTTGGTTATCACTTTACCTGATGGAACCGTAATATCTCATCAAGAAGTAGCTGACCATCCTTTCTTTGGTGTTACTGGTGGTTCTTTCGGAATTACAACCTATGATGAAGATGCTGCTTACCCAGGTACTTCAGCAGGGACAATTAGTCCAGATGGAATTTACACTCCTGGAGATGGTTCAGGATTTGTTACATTCAATTATTCATTAACTATTCCTGGATCGACTCCTCCGCAAAATGGAAATGATCCTGTGGATGAATGTATGTTGATCGTACACGAAACTTTTGAACTGAGACAGGCGCTTGATATGGGAGATCCTATGTGTCTGTGTGGAGATTTCACAGAACGAACCGTTGAACTTGGTGTATTATCTCACGGTCTAGAACCATATACTATTTATTATGATGGTACTCGATTAGATGTAGATGGAGATGGAGTATATGATGATACGGACGGAGAATACACCTATAATCAAGCTAATGGTCACAATGAATCAGACTTCCAGGAAAACCTTGGTATCCTTAGAGTAGATTATACTCAACCAACTTGGTCAATCACAGTGGTTGATGCTCGTGGTTGTACCATTGCGCGTTCTGGATCCTGTGACAACGACGATGCTTCTGAAGCTCCTTCTATTACTTGTCCGGACGATATTGGTATTGTATTTACAGATTACTATGTGTGTACAAGTAATGAAACATGGCTGCACCCAGATATTTTATCAGGTGGTATCTATGATAACTGTATGATTACAGAATATAACTTTACAATAACTAATCCAGATGGAACCATTCAGGGACCATTCGATCTAGATCCTCTATTGAATATATATAATGATGGTACTACCAATGTAGATGTCGCATTATTTAATGCTAGTTATGACTTCCCGAAGGGAGTTTCTACCGTATTCTATTATGTGGAAGATGCAACGGGTAATTTCATGGAATGTACATTTACAGTAACTGTAGAAGACAATTTAGATCCAATATTTATCAACTGCCCTTATCCACCAGTTGTAGAAAATACAGAAACTGACCATTGTGATGCCTATGTCAACTTTGCATTACCGCTTGCAGAAGACAACTGCGATGTGCCAACTGTAGTACAAATTGATAATACAGGATTGACAAGTGGAGATAGATTCCCAGCAGGGACAACTATTATGTATTGGGAAGCAACTGATCTTTCTGGCAATAAAGACACCTGTCAGGTTAAGGTGATAGTAAATGACTACTGGAATATTCCTGAAATTAATTGTCCAGAAGATGTGCTTCAAACTACGGATGATTGGAGATGTGATGCTGTTGTTTATAATATAGGCGCAGATATTTCAAGCGTATGTCAAGATAACTTATCCTTGACTTATGAAATATTTGCAGATGAAGCACTAACAGATAGAATAAGATGTGGTGTTGGAGATGCGAGTGGTGAAATATTTGACAAAGGTGATACTTGGGTTAAGTATAATGTTAGTTCCCAACCACTTTTATTAATTTCTGAGATTAGTCAGGGGTCTGCTATTGACCAATTAGAAATTGTTAATCTTGGTCCAGCAGCCATTGATATTAACTGCTTAGAGGTAGTAAGAACTTCAATAGACCCTAACGCCATAGAAACTTTACCTATGGTTACTAACCTGCCAGCACTTACTCCAACAGTTTTAGCCTCAGGAGATGTTATGGTTTTCGAATTCTCTTATGATGCTTTGGAAACTACACCTGCTTGTTACGCAATTCAGTACATGGGTAATGTTATTGATCAAGTTGCTGTTAATGGAGCTAGTACTTGTAACAATTTCACAGGAGTACTAAATGGAGGAAATGTTTATAGACATTGTGAGGCAGATACTGATGATGCCGCCGACTGGGCAGTAGAAGAAAATTGTTCTTTATTAACGATTGGTTTGTTAAATCCTACATTAGATGCTTTAGCAGACAATGGTACAATAACATCACTTCAATCGGAGCCAGCGTCATCTGCTAGTTGTTCATTCCAAGTAACTATATTAGATGATGAAGATCCTTTCTGTGGCGAATTAGATCCAAATACAAACACATATTCAGGTGCAGGATTAACCGATGTAAATGAAGATCAGTGTAATCAGTCTACAATTGAAATCACTGACGCTTGTATCATTGGACAAATGTCACTTGACTTAAGTGGAACGGTAGATGTATCTAATGCAGATATTACTCTGATAAGTCCAGAAGGTGATCGAATTCCAATTTTATCCCTTCCATATGATCTATTCAACGATCTTTATACCATAAAATCTGAAGGAATATGGACATTGGACATTGCACCGAATACTTCAGGATCATTTACACTTGAGGCATGGTCATTAGAAATCACTTGTATGAATCCATTTGAAATGGATGATGTAGTATTAAGTAATGACCCTGGTGTTTGTGGAGCTCAATTTGATTGGATTCATCCTTGGTTAGTGGATAATTGTAAAGAGGGTTCTATTTCAGTAGAATATCTTTCTGATGATGCCGCTTGTACGCCAGAAGATGGTCAATTAACAGCATTTGGAGGATATGATGTAAGTGAATTCTTCTGTGTAGGAACAACAACTGTTCTATATACATTGATTGATGAAGCTGGAAATGACCATCAATGTTCTTTTGATGTCACAGTAAATGATACGGAAGCACCTGTTGTTGAATGTCCAGCTGATATGATCTTCAATCTAGATGGGGGGCTATGTGATATAACAGTATGCTATGAACCTCTTTCAGCAACAGATAATTGTGCAGTAACAGATACCATATTCTCTATTGAACCTTGTACTGCATTTGACATAGGCCTACATACTGTAGATATTACTATACTAGATGAGGCAGGTAATTCAGATATGTGTTCATTTACCATTGAAGTCATTGAGTATGTTCCGAATCCTTACACTATGGTTTGTAATGATTTGGTTAATGTTTCACTAGGTGCTGATTGTTTAGAGGAGTTGAATGCAGATATGTTATTGGAAGGTAACAATTATCATTGCTATGATGATTACGAAATCACAATAACGGATATGATAGGATTTCCTATACCAAATTCGCCTTTTGTTGATGTCAATGACGTAGGAGAAAACTTCCTAGTTATGGTGCTTGATCCTGACTCAGGAAACTTCTGTTGGAGCCAAATACATGTACAGGACTATAATAATCCAATTATTGAATGTCCTGCTGATATTACTGTTAAATGTTTTGATTCTACTGACGAGGCAACAACAGGTTCAGCAATCTTGACTTCTTGTGAAGCTTCAATTGAATGGATTGTAAATGATGTAGTGACAGACTTAGATGAATGTGATCATGTTATTTCAGAATTAACTAGAACCTTTACAGCGGTTGATGAATCTGGAAATAGTAGTTCTTGTTCACATACGATATCAATCGAGCGTATATTACTAGAAGATGTGGATTTCCCTGCTAACTTTGACGGGTTTGCCAATCCTGCTATAACATGTGGAGATTTGAATTCAAATCCTGAATTAACAGATCCATCTTCTGCAGGGTCTCCTACTGCTTTCGGATCATCATTTGACCAAGAAGCTTCATGTGGCTTATCTATAGTTATGGAAGATTTAGTGTTCAACCTTTGTGGTGGAACCTATGATATATTGAGATTATGGTCGGTATATGATCCATGCCTACCTGCTCAAATAGGAATAAACCCTATTCAGCATTTACAAGTCATCAAGGTAAAAGACCAAACAGGTGCATCTATTACTTGTCCAACTGATGTAACCATAAGTGTGGATGCAGGTATTGGATGTAATACAGATTATTTAATTCCACCAGCAACTATTACTGATGCATGCTCTGACTATGAGGTAATTACAAGTACCCTATTTGGATCTATGTATTCTAATGGTGGACTTATTACCGATATCCCGAAAGGTACTTTTGAAGTAAATTATCAGGTTATTGATGATTGTGGAAACACCAGTTCCTGTGAATATAACTTGGAGGTAACCGATGCTGTTACACCTGATATGGTATGTATCCAATTCAAAGAAGTTGTGCTCAACTCAGCTGGAACAGCTATAGTCGATTTTGAAGTATTTGATAATGGTTCACACGATAATTGTTGTTTGGAGACGCTTGAAGTAGCCCGTATGGATGATCAAGTATTCAGCGAAACGGTATCTTTTGACTGTTCAGACGATGTAGTTATGGTTATCCTAAGAGGTACAGATTGTTATGGTAATACAAATCAATGTATGACAGAGGTAGATGTAGAGGATAAATTAGGTCCGAATCTACTTTGTCCAGACAACACAAGTATTGACTGTAATGTCTATTTCGAGGAACTTGGTGCAGCCTTAGATCTTGCAACTGAGCAAATGGCTCAAGATCCAGATCTAGAAGCAGCAGAAGCATTTGCTTTCCTAGATAATTATGGTCCAGCTATGGTTGTAGACAATTGTGAAGCTTCTATGGATTTATCCGTTACATACACGATTGATCAATGTGGAGAAGGTGCTATTATAAGAAATTGGACAGCCGTAGATGAGGCAGGTAATAACGCATTACCATGTACTCAGACTATCTCCATAGAACATGAATCTTCTTGGACGGTTAACTTCCCTGAAGACTGGACTGGTGAATTAGAAGCAGATTGCTCTGTACCAGATCCACAATTTGGAGAAGCTGTAATTTCAGAGGACGACTGTGAAATGGTAGCTGTTTCATACACGGATGACTACTATTACACAACTAATATTGGTTGTTATAAAATTATAAGAACTTGGACTGCTATTAACTGGTGTACATACTCTGGAACATCACAAGAGAATGCTATCCTAGTATCAGCTGGGGATAATATCTATAGTGTTTCTGGTGATGATTATGTTACACATGTACAAACCTTAGACATCTATGATACACAAGCTCCTGTAATTGAAGAAACAGGCGATATCGAAATAGAAGTGTTGGTTGGATGTGATCTTGACGTTACGATTCCTGCACCAACAGTTTTAGGCGAATGTTCGACTTATGACTACCAGGTTACTTCTACCGATTTAGCTGCATTTGGATCTAATGGCGTTTACGCTGAAGTTCCACTAGGTACTTACTCGCTTACATACGAGGTAAATGATGATTGTGGAAATATTTCTTATTGGACGACTGATGTTGTTCTTACAGATGGTAAAAAACCAACACCTTACTGTATTGATGAGCTAGTGGTAGAAATTATGCCTGATGGCAATGGCGGCGGCATGGCATCTGTTAATGCTACAGATTTCAACTTCGGTTCTTTCGACAACTGTACAGACGCCGATCAATTACAATTCAGCCTGTCAGCGGATATTACGCAAACGACACAGGACTTTGATTGTTCCCATATTGGTGTTCAAACTATTGAGTTACATGTATGGGATGAAGCAGGTAACACGGACTTCTGTGTAGTTGCTTTAGATGTACAAGACAATATGAACGCCTGCTCTACAGGTTCTTTAACTGTAGCTGGTGCATTGAATACAGAAGAAGATGAAGCCATAGAATTTGCAACAGTATCTATCAATGGTGGATTATTCACTTATGAGACTGGTGTAGATGGAGCCTTTGTTTTTGATGCGCTTGAAACGGGTGAAGATTATACTATCGCTCCAACATTGGATTTAGATCCAACTAATGGGGTATCCACTTTGGATATAGTATTCATTACCAAGCATATCTTAGGTATGGATCTATTAGATTCTCCGTATCAGTTGATTGCAGCAGATGCAAATAATTCGGGTACTATTTCAACCTTAGATTTAGTAGCTATTAGAAAACTCATTCTAACGCTTAATCTAAACTTCCCGAACAATCAGTCTTGGAGATTTATAGATGCGGATTATGTATTCCCAGATCCTACTAATCCATGGGCAACAGGTTTCCCTGAGGTGATTAGTATCAATAACATCGACGCTGATCAAGACGTCAACTTTATTGGTATCAAGATTGGTGATGTGAATGGTTCTGCTCAAAGTCATAGCTTCATGCCAGCGGAGGATAGAGATGAGAATCATCCATTTATCATTCAAACAGCAGATCAAGACTTGATTCCTGGACAGACTTATCGAGTAAGCTTATCCGCTAATCAAGCTAGTTTAGGATTCCAGTTTACGCTGAATTTTGACGAGCAAGCACTGAGATTGGTTGAAACATACTACAGTATCTTAAATGAGGAGCATATAGGCTTAACTAATCTATCTTATGGAGCCATCACGGCGTCATGGAATGATGCTGAAGAACGCCTATTTGATCAAGATGAATTGATCACTTTTGAGTTCGAAGCATTAAAAGCTGGAAAACTAAGTGAATTGATTTCATTGAACTCTAGAATAACTGCAGCTGAAGCGTATTCTAATACCTATCCAATTCAATCTGTTGAGTTATGGATAGGAGAACAAGCCAATCAGCGTATGGAGCTTTATCAGAATGTTCCAAACCCATTCAGTAAGGTGACTAGAATTCCTTTCTTCCTTCCAGAAGATGCTGAAGTCAAACTGTCCATTAGACATATCAACGGACAGTTGGTTAAATCTATTGAAGGAAATTATGAGAAAGGAAATAATGATATAATACTTCAAAATATTCCTAGAGGAATATACTATTACACCCTGGAGGTTGACCGCTATTTGATTACCAAAAAAATGGTCAGATTATAATCTTTGAACATATTCCAGGCGTGAACGGGAGGACTTCGGTCCTCCCGTTAATTTTTTGTAACTAATTGAAAATCAATAAATAAAACTATTACCTTTCTAATAGGATGGTACTCTATACGCTTAAACGAATACCACATTTGACTTAAAATTTATTTGTTTTATTATTAACCATACAAACGTTTACCATGAATAAATTACTAACAATAATAGGCTGCACCATGCTTATTTTTTCCTGTGCAAATCCAGAAACTGCTGAAGAAAGTACAACACCTACCGTAATCGGTTCTTCCATCGGGGAAGATGGTCAAAGTACAGACCTTGTAGCGGGTGACACTGCATTAGAGCAAATCTGGATAGATTATATTAATGCACATAATGATCGCGACTTAGAAAAGATTGCAGCAATTAATGCTGATGGATGGGAAGGATATCCACCAAGCGGTGCAGTAATTATGGGTACCGAGGACCATATTGAAATTCTAGACAATTGGTTTAAAACAGGAAATCCAAAGTGGACTGTAAAATGGATGATTACCAACTCTGGACTAAATGAGGAAGGGGTTATGACACATTGGTTAACTACCGGAAATGATCTAACAGATGTAGATGAGGAAGGAAATGAAACCTTAGAACATCATGTGCATGATATTGAATTTGCTGGTGATAAAATCAAAAAAATCAATGTCTATGCAAGAATGAAAGCAGAAGCAGAAGCAGAAGCAGATTCAGATTCAGATTCAGAAACTGCTGAAGATTAATGTTTAGAGAAATCTTTAATCAGAAAGCCCAGCAATACGTGTATTGCTGGGCTTTTACTTTGTGGAGACGGCGAGAGTCGAACTCGCGTCCAGCGAAAGCATCAAAGAGCTTTCTACATGCTTAGTTTACACTTGAATTTTCGAGTAAAAGGAAGGTATGCAAACCAACCACCTTCTACCTTAACCTCTGAAATCTTACTGTCCGGAGGAGATACTCCTTTCAGCCAGCCTACAAGTTGTTGATATGCGGTCCTGCTGTGTATTAGGCATCAAGCAAGAGGCATAAATGCTTCTAATTCCTAGAATTAGGCAGCAATGGCATAATTTGTGTTGCCATATAAAATGTTCATTCCCATTTTTTAACGGAGTGAGCAATGTTGCTCCGGCATGCTTACTAATCGAAAGTCATTCCTGTCGATTCCATTACGTCCCCAAATGCAAGGATTAAACTAGTCAAGCTTGCATATAGTTCCAAAGGACCTGCAATTTAAAGCTTTTTTAAGCTAAATAAAAGCCCACAAACAGACTGTTAAAATTGTAATGATAAAAAGTTCTTGATTATCAAAAGCTTATCCATGCAATTAATCCAAGTCTAATTCCCCTTTCAATCAAATTCCTATTTCTGCCCTATTCCGACTATGCACTTCCATAAATTTTCCTATTTTACGGTCACATAATACACCGTCCAAAGACTAGGGAAAAATTATTATTGCATGAAGATTGGAATTATCAGAGAGGGCAAAATTCCTCCAGACTCTAGAGTACCACTTACACCTGATCATTGCGCAGAAATACTGCAAAAATATCCCGTAGAAATAGTCGTTCAAAAATCACCATCTAGATGCTTTTCAGACGATGAATATGCAGCAAAAGGCATTACCCTAGTAGATGAAGTAACAGATTGTGATATACTAATGGGGGTCAAAGAGGTTAAAATTGCTGATTTGATAGCAAACAAGACCTACTTGTTCTTTTCTCATACCATCAAAGAACAGCCTTACAATAAGGGTTTACTCCAGGAAATTTTAAAAAAGGAAATCAAACTTATTGACTACGAGGTTCTAACGGATGATGCCGGTAAAAGATTAATTGCATTTGGGAAATTTGCGGGTATGGTTGGGGCTCATAATGGCGTCCTGGCTTATGGAAAGAAAACTGGCCTTTTTGATTTGAAAAGAATGCGAGATTGTAAAGATTATGCCGAAGCTCAATCCGTTTACAAAAATTTAATCCTTCCACCTATGCGTATAGTACTTACTGGTACAGGTAGAGTGAGTATGGGTGCCGCAGAGGTACTTAAAGACATGAATATCAAGGAAGTAAGTCCTGAAGATTATCTCAAGCATACCTATGATGAAGCCATTTTTACTCAAATCTCCAGCAAAGAATATGTAAAACGCAAGGATGGGCAAGCGTTTAGCAAAAAAGAATTTTACCAAAACCCACAAGAATTTGAATCGAATTTCCTACCTTTCGCTCACAGAAGTGATGTACTGATCAATGGTATGTATTGGGATAATGAAGCTCCCGCACTTTTTAGTTTGGAGGACATGAAAAATGATTCATTTAACATCCAAGCGATTGCAGATGTAACTTGTGATATTGCTCCAGTAGCCTCTATTCCAGCTACCATAAAAGCATCCACTATTGCCGATCCCCTTTTTGGATTCGACAAAAAAAGAGGGGAAGCATGTGATTGGAGCGAAGATCAAGCTATATGCATGATGACAATTGATAACTTGCCCAATGAGATGCCAAGAGATGCATCGATTTCCTTTGGACAACAATTCATATCTTTTGTTATCGAAGAATTATTGACAGAAAATAGTCCAGTTATTGAGAGAGCAACCGTGGCTGATCAAGGCCAATTAGGGCAGCATTTTGAATACTTAACGGACTATATATCATAGACAAATATTTAAAGGCGATTAGATTTTTATGGAATGCCCATCCTTTGGATGGGTATTTTTTATGCCTTCAATTCAAATTGTCCAACCAAGTTCTGGACAATGCGCTCCTCAATTTGGGTAATATCGGCAGCTTGGAAGGTCTGCCCTGTCACCTGCTCATATAATTCAATATATCGTGCGGTAACCTTTTCCACAAAGGCATCTGGCATCTTCGGCATGACTTGTCCCTCTAAGCCCTGAAAACCATTTTCCATTAACCACTCTCGAACAAACTCTTTGGATAATTGCTTTTGTGGTTCATTATTGGCTTGACGCTCTTCGTACCCATCGGCATAGAAATACCTAGAACTGTCCGGTGTATGAATCTCATCAATCAGATATATCTCCTCTCCTATTTTACCAAACTCATACTTCGTATCTACTAATATTAGCCCTTGCTTGGCCGCCATTTCAGTTCCACGCTGAAATAATTTTCGAGTATACTCCTCCAGCTTCAAATAATCTGCTTCTGAGACAATACCTTGAGCCAAAATTTCTGCTCTAGAAATATCTTCATCATGCCCTTCATCAGCTTTAGTCGCTGGTGTGATGATCGGATGTGGAAAAGCATCATGTTCTTTCATGCCCTCTGGCAAGGTTACTCCGCAAAGCACTCTTTTCCCTGATTTATATGTACGCCAAGCATGACCAGTTAGGTAGCCTCGGATAACCATTTCTATTCGAAATGGAACAACTTTCTTTCCAATAGCCACATTAGCATCAGGCGTAGATTCTAACCATATGGGGCAAATATCCTTACAGGCATTTAGGAAATAACCTGCGATTTGATTGAGGACTTGTCCCTTATGCGGAATAGGTCTAGGCAATATGTGATCAAACGCTGAAATTCGATCACTAGCGATCATAAGTAGCGTATCACCAAAACTATATACATCTCTAACTTTTCCGCGGTAAAAATCGGTTTGTCCTTTAAATTCAAATGAGGTTCCGCCTAATCCTTTTTGTTTCATAATTCAACAACCTTTTCCGGTTCTTTAAATTGTTTTAATACCACCCAACCCAACAAACAAAATCCCATAGCAACTAGTGCCGTCATCTTAACACCGAAGGGATTTTCAATAGAATTTCCTAATAAAAGCATAGAAGGAAATACTAGGTTAGCAAATGATACGCCAAATTTAGTCATCATATTTCTAATGGCATAGTACATGCCAGATAATGCATTTTCTTCTGCATGGGCTGAATCATGGATAATATCAGCAATCAATGCATTGGGTAAAATACCCATGACCCCTATTGGGAATGCTGCAGAAAGCGCAAGTACATAGAATAATACATTCCCCCATTGCGGAACATAATCCACTGCAAAGAGTATGAGAAAAGCTATAGCAAAACATATTAAAGAGCTTAGTATGATTCGCTTTTTTCCAAATCGCTTAGCTAGTCTTCCTATAGGATAATATAAAGCCAAGGAAGTAAAAAAGGCAATCATCATGAAGGTTGTTGCCATGCTTTTATCCAGCTCAAAAATCAAGGTCACGAAGTAAGCGATTCCGATCTGAATAATATTCAAGGAAAACCAAAAAATAGTATCAGCCAAATAAAAAATCCTAAAATTCTTATCCTGCATGACCATCTTCAAGGATACCCTCCAATTTGTCTCATTACTCTGTTGCTTTGCATATCTATTTTCATTCAAAAAGATGACAGGCGTCAACATACACAGCAATGAAATCAAGGCAAATATTCCAATTACTAATTGAAAAGCTTGAACATTAGATAAATCATAAGCGGACACAAAAATATCTGGTAAGGAATAAGCCAGATTCCCAATAACAAATCCTAAGGCCCAGGTTAAAGAAACTGCTGTACTGATTCTTAATCGATCAGCTGGATGATGACCTAACTCAGAAATCAGCGCATTATTCGGAACGGTAAACATGGTCATAAACAAGTACAAGGCAAACAATGTGATTCCCAACCAATAACCATTCCCCGTAAAATTATCACTGATAGGATAAAAAACTAAAAAGGAACATAAAGCAAAAGGAATAGCTGCTATCAACATCATCGTTTTTCGCTTACCTAATCTATAGCTAGATTTATCAGACCAAAAGGCAATTAAGGGATCTGTAATGGCATCAAATATCCTCGAACCAAAATTTAAAACACCCAATAAAGTTAGAACGCCAAAAACAGCTCCAGTAAATATGAATTGAGGGAAAATAGATTCACCCGTTTCAGGCGGCATGTAAAAGAAAACCAACAGATTTATGGCACTAAAGCTACCTAGACTATATCCTAAGTTTCCAAAAGAATACAGGATAATTTGACTCAAAGGTGGTCTTTCTTTTTCGCCTAAAGGTTGTTTTTCAATCATAATATGTAACTTATCCGCACTGAAAGCCCAGCAACTGGAGTTCTAATTTAGAATTAAATCAACTAAAACCATCAATATGTACCAATCTAAAATAGCAGGTCTTGGTAAATATCTTCCAGAGAGAATAGTTACCAATAAAGATTTAGAGCAAGTAATGGATACCTCAGATGAGTGGATTCAAGAACGAACTGGAATACGGGAGAGACGCTATGCAGAAAAACATAAAGAAACCACCACTTCCATGGCCACACAAGCATCCTTGCAGGCGATTGAAAGAGCTGGTATTGACAAAGAAGAGGTAGACTTTATCATCTTTGCTACTTTATCACCCGATTATTATTTCCCAGGTTGTGGAGTCCTTTTACAACGTGAATTAGGTATTACAAGAACAGAGGTCGGTGCACTAGACATTAGGAATCAATGTTCTGGCTTTCTATATGCATTATCCATAGCTGACCAATATATTAAATCAGGCATGTATAAAAACATCTTGGTTGTTGGATCTGAAATGCACTCTATGGGGTTAGATTTCTCCACCAGAGGAAGAGGAGTTACAGTTATATTTGGAGATGGTGCGGGTGCTGCTGTTGTACAACGTAGTGAAGTAAACGGACAGGGTATATTGAGTAGTAGACTCCATTCTGATGGAACATACGCAGAAAAACTATCTTTCATTGCACCTGGATCACATGGTGGCTACCATAATGATAAATTGGATCAACCGATAGACTATGGTTTTGATACGGATAGCCCTTATGGCGAAATTTTCATTACACAAAAAATGCTAGATGAAGGATTACACTATCCGCATATGGAAGGTCAATTCGTTTTCAAATTAGCTGTTACCAAATTCCCAGAAGTCATCAATGAAGTTTTGGAAGATGCTGGACTTCAGACTTCGGATATTGATATGCTGATACCGCATCAGGCCAACCTTAGAATAGCCTCTTTTGTCCAAAAAAGGTTAGGTCTAAGTGAAGATCAGGTGTTTAATAACATTCAAAAATACGGAAATACTACAGCAGCCTCTGTACCAATTGCATTTTGTGAAGCCTGGGAAGCAGGTAAAATTAAAGCAGGCGATTTGGTTTGTTTAGCAGCATTTGGGTCTGGATTTACTTGGGGTGCAGCACTATTGAGATTCTAGTAAGTGATTATCCGGGCTATTTGTTACTTTTGCCCTATGAAGGACAAGCAGCAACAAATAGCTCGTATGCTCCAAAATTTGAAACTGGAGCAGCTTAATGACATGCAAGAGGCGGTACTGAATGCGGAGAAAAACCACAAAACCATTCAAGTCTTGTCTCCTACAGGTACCGGTAAGACGCTCGGGTATTTAATTCCTTTGGCTTTAGCTATGCAGTCAGATGTGCAAGAGGTGCAGGGTCTTATCATTTGTCCTACTCGTGAATTAGTTCTGCAGATCGAATCTGTGTTCAAAAAAATGCAGCGCCAATTTTCAGTCACGGCCTGTTATGGTGGACACCCTTTTAGTGTGGAGCGAAATAACTTAGCTGCAAAACCACAACTTATTATCGGTACACCTGGTCGTTTATTGGATCACTTCAAAAGAAAAACCATTGCACCCGATCATATCCATCAATTGGTTTTAGATGAATTTGATAAGTCCTTAGAATTTGGCTTCCATAATGAAATGAAACAAATTCTGGCTAGGCTTAAAGGCATACAAAAGAAATACCTGATTTCTGCAACTGACATGCAAGAGCTCCCAAGTTTTCTAGATGTCAAAAAGCCCCATACAATCAATTTCCTCAAAAAGAATAAATCAAATACCAAACTTCAGATACAAAAACACCTGGTAGAAGGAGATAAATTAGACGCCCTTTATGAAGTCTTAAGCACTTTACAAGGCAAATCAACTATTGTATTCTGCAACCATAGAGCTACCATAGATCAAATCTGTGATTTCCTGCATGAAAAGCAGCTGACTTTTGCTGCCTACCATGGCAAAATGGAGCAGGAAGAAAGAGAATTGTCCATCACACAACTTAGAAATGGCAGTACGAACATTCTAATTGCGACCGATTTGGCTGCACGTGGCTTAGATATAGAGGACCTAGATGCTATTGTTCATTATCATATTCCAAAATACGAAGCGGAATTTACCCACAGGAATGGACGAACGGCTCGAATGCATGCATCAGGCTTAGCTATTCTGCTTTTAAGACCAACCGATTCATTTACTTATCTAGACGATAATATCCCAACCTTTGCAATTAATATTCAGCCTATTGGACACCCTGATTGGGTTACTATCAAAATACCCCATGGCAAAAAAGACAAAGTCAATAAAATAGATGTGCTGGGCTTTCTATGCAAGACTATTGGATTAGAAGCCAAAGCAGTTGGCTTAATTGAGATAAGAGATAGAGTTTCTTACACAGCTGTACAAGCCAATCAAGCTAAACAAGTGATTCAAAAAAGCAAGGATAAACGAATCAAAGGTAAATTAGCTAAATGTACTATAGTCTAAGGCATCATATTGAAAAACCAGGTCACATAACGTTTGAAATTCACCAAGTCAATTTGATGTCCCATATCCTGATTGATAATGATATGCATCAAACAATCCTCGCGTGACTTACTATCTAGAATATTACGGACTTGTACAGGATCTACAATCTCATCCTTGGCTCCTTGTACGACCATTTTAGCAGGTGAAATTTCTTGTTCAAGCTGCATGCCATATGCGGCTGGAACATCTCGATACAGTGCAGGATTAAACAATAAAGCAGGTAAGCCCAAATTTTCACTTAAATGATGTCCAATTAATCCACCCAAACTGGATCCAATTACACCTTCTACCTGTTCATCTAAAGCCAGTTGAAGAATCTTTTTATAACTATCTGGATCTTGCTCATAGTCTAAATGAAGTGCTACAACTTCAGCATACGAGCGAATGATGTCTAATTTGGCGGGTACTGGGGAACTTCCTAGTCCATGAATGTAGATTACTTTTTTCATAGGGTAATTTTGGTCCAAACTTAAGCAAATACGCTCCGAAAGCAAATATTACATTCATTTTTAATAGGTTTTAGGTATTTGAATTGATTAAACCTCTTGCCATATTTGTCATGTATGTGACAAAGAATTTAGATTCATTTTTCATGGGATTCACATACTAAATTTTGTTTAATCGCCATTAAAAGAAAGCGTTACTGTCTGTTGACAGCAACGCTTTCGTTCTTTATTTATCAGCTTTTTGTAAACAATCCTCTCTTTTCCGAAAAATAAAACTTTTCCCAGGGGAGCCGCATTATATTTGCAACAGAAAGATTGCTGTAGAAATGAATCAACTAAACAACCTAATAAATCGAGTTGAATCTGTAAAGGACCAACTCATTGATCACCCGTTGTATACGGGTATTTCAAGTATCGAAGATTTGCACATTTTCATGGAAACGCACGTCTATGCAGTCTGGGATTTCATGTCCCTGCTAAAAAGTCTTCAACAACATTTAACCTGTGTAAAATCTCCGTGGATTCCTGCGTCCTCTCCGCAAGTAGCCCGATTTATTAATGAAATAGTGCTTGGAGAAGAATCTGACATGGATGCGGATGGTCATGTTCAAAGTCATTTTGAGATGTATCTGGATGCTATGGAGCAAATCCAAGCAAATACCCAAGACATCAAATCTTTCACCAATCTAATCCAACAAAATAGCTCCGTTGACCAAGCACTTATTCAAACAAAAGTAAATGAGGTTGCGCAAGCTTTTGTAGCATTTACCTTTAGCATCATCGAAACTGGTCAGCCACACAAAATTGCGGCTGCTTTCACCTTTGGGCGAGAAGATTTAATACCAGACATGTTCATAGGCATTGTAAAACACCTAAGTTCTGAAGAACAATTGCAATGTGATAAACTGATCTATTATCTAGAGCGACATATAGAAATGGATGGAGACGAGCATGGACCATTGTCGCTTCAAATGGTGGAAGAACTCTGTGGTGATGACGCCAATAAGTGGGCAGAAGCCACAGAAGTAGCAGTCCAAGCCATGCAAACCCGTATTAACTTGTGGAACGGTATTGCTGGGCTGATCTCCAAGAAAAATTCATCCGTTAAAGCCTAGTCTGCCAAACTCAGAATCAATCCAAGGGTGTAACTGCGTGGGGATAAAGGTCCATAGATATAATTACTATCTCTAAAAGGCCCTGTATCAAAATCGTTCTGATAAGCATTCAGCAAATTGCTTATTCCCAAGCGACAAGTTATGTTAGTGGAACTAGATGGCAGTTTCATTAGATATTCCAATTGAATATTGATATCATTAAAGGAAGGAGATTGGATTAATTCGTCTTGCATTTGCTCAGGTGAACCACCAAAATGAGCAACTAACATGGGACCTGTATACACCCAAGCAATGGTTGCATTTAAATCTTGCTCTGGCCTGATACCCAGATTAAAATATCCATACTGTGCAGGAGTTCTAAGAAATGTTTTTTCTCCCGGCAACTCAGATGACCAAGAAACAGCATGCTCAAAAAATGCGTCCTGTATCGTCATCCCACTCTCCACTTGAAACCAATCTTTGACATTCAAGCGAGCATCCAAACTTATGCCACCTACTATAGCATCACTTCCATTACTTCTTAACAATACTTGATTACCTAATAAGTCAGCGCCGATTTCTTGTAATGTAAACGCATGATGTAATCTGGTATAAAATCCAGCGCAGGTAAAACCATAAATAGTTTGGCTATTTGCTTGATTAAAATCCCAAGTAGCTGTATAACTGTCTGAAGTCTCTGGAATTAAGTCATTATCTACTTCAATCCTTGAAATACCACCGCCTGAAAAAGCTATATGCATGTCTGCTTCAAAGGCTTGAGCTGGTTTGAAGCCTTGCGCATAAGAAAGTCTAATTTGGTGTTTGTCATTGGCCTTGTAAAGCAAATTTAGTCTAGGAGTTAGTATAGAAGAGGAGAGATTGGTATGCCAGTTCTGACGAGCCCCAAATAACAAGGACCATTTAGAATTAATACTCCAATCAGACTGTATGAAGACTCCAGTCAAATCGACTAACTGATCGATCAAATAATTATACGCAGGAATAGCATCGAAGGTATAGTCCTGTTGATGTTCCACACCAATAGTCATAGTCTGTTCGCCCAATTTATTTCGCCAAATACGATTATACTGAGCCCCACCGACAAGGGTATAACTAGAGGTATTCCCCCATCCATTGGATTGTGCAATACCTGTGTAGTGTTTTCGATTGGTTTGTTGAAAACTAAAATAAGAACTGCCACTTGTTCTTTTATCCTTTGATTGATATACATAATTTACGCCACCAGCCAATATTTGATGGTCTCTTTCTTCTGATTGCTCGGCTTGATCGGCAGGTAAATCCAATTGATCTCCTCCCCTTCGGTAGGCATCTATTTTCCAAATATTGGCTTCTAACTTATGCTGAGGGGCTAGCTTTAAAAACCAATTAGCACCAAAGGAGGTTTGCTGCAACAAAGGTAATTCCGAGAAGCCATCACCATTGTGATCATAAGCCGCTCTATACTTATCATGGGCATACACTGAAAAGCCCTGTTTGCCATTCGTGGATAGAATAGTCCCATTTAAATTTAGTTGATGATTAAAACTTTGACCACCAATTAATCCTACTTGTTCAGCAATACTCCAGCTGTTGGATTGAGGTTCTTTAGTAATTACGTTCACTGTACCAGCTATGGCATTTGCACCATACAAAATGGATCCACCACCTCGTACTACTTCAATTCGTTCTATCTGATTAGAAGGAATTTGTTCTAAACTATACAGGGACATAATAGAGGAAAAAACTGGTCGAGAATCGATCAAAATTTGAGAATAGGAACCGCCTAAACCATTTATTCTTAATTGGGTATAGTTACATGTTTGACAATTACTTTCAACGCGTAAGCCCGGCTGAAAACACATGCCTTCCGCCAAATTGGATGCATTTACCTTTCCCAAAGTTTTACCTGATAGCACTTGAATAGCTACGGGTGACTCCAGTCTTCGCTTATTGGTTCGAGTCCCTGACACAACATATTCTGTCATTAAAATGGATAATGGACGCATTTCAAGTGCTATTGATTCCATCCCTCTAGCATATGTTACAAGGGTATCTATAGCATGGAAACCTAAGTAATTGATCTTAATGTCGATAGACTCAAACTCCCTGCTAATTGGTATTTCAAGCCAACCATTTCTATCAGTTTGTCCTGTATATTCCAAAGAATCTGATTGAAATAAGGCAAAAGGGAGAGATTCTCCATTACTTAAAACTTGAAAAGTTAAAGGAGTTTGTGATTGACCATCAAGACCAAAAGCAAACAATAGGCAAATCAATAAATGGGGGTATTTCATCTAACTTAAATCTAATTTTTAGGCAAATCTAAAATTATTATTAAGGTAACAAAAATATTTTTCATTAGTTGGCTAAAAAAAATAAATATAACTTTTTGAATTTTAAGATGAGGAAAGCTACATTCTTATTAGATTTGAAAGGTATTTTTAAAAAAACATTATATAGTTATGCAAAGCCATCCTGGACTTTTCTTCGCTGAAAGTAAAATTGCAGGAAGAGGTATGTTCTGTCTAAATGATATTGAACAAGGTGCATTAATTGAAATTTGTCCCCTAATAAAAATACCTAAGGATGATTTAAAATCAATTGACCAGACTAACTTATATAATTATTACTTTTTAATGGAAGACAAAGCCTTCCCCGCTTGTATTGCCTTGGGGTTTGGCTCATTATATAACCATAGCCATGCACCCAATGCAGAAGTCAAAATTGACGCTGTAGATGCATTAATGTTTATCGAAGCAATAAAAGATATCTCAGCTGGAGAAGAAATCTTCCTAGACTATGTAGGAGGTCAAGCAAATGAAAAAGACTTGTGGTTCAACAAAAAATAAACTATTTACAAGATGAAAATCCAAAATATCCTTAAATACGGTAGCTTTTTAATGATTATGACGCTATTAATGAGTTGTGACCAAAAAGAAAGCCCTGTAAAATCTATATCAGGATTTGAATTGGTCCCCGACTCTATAACGCATATTGAATTCCAAAACTTTTTCACTGAAACACCTGAATTCAATTTTATCAATTATCCTTATTTGTACTCTGGGGTTGGTACAGCTGTTTTGGACATCAATAATGATGGACTACAGGATATCTTATTTCTATCCAATTTAGGTTCAAATAAATTGTACCTAAATCAAGGAAATTTTTCATTTCAAGATATTACCCAAAGTGCAGGTTTAGATGATCCTACTGGATGGTGTACTGGAGTTTCTGTAGTAGACATCAATAATGATGGATGGACAGATATTTATATTTCAAGATCCGCAGCTGTGGGTTATCCGGAGTATAGATATAATCAACTATATATCAATCAAAAAAACAACACCTTTAAAGAAAGTTCAGCAGCATGGGGGCTTGCACATTTAGGTTATAGTACCCAATCCTATTTCTTTGATTATGATAAGGATGGTGACCTCGATATGTATCAACTCAACCATAGAATAGATTTCCAAAATAATGGAAAGATCAATTCTGAAATCATGAGCAATATTGAGGCATTAACCTCGGATCATTTATATGAAAATACGGGCTATACTTTTGTAGATGTAACTCAAAAGGCTGGGACTTACAACAAGGCATGGGGACTCTCTTGTTCCATAGGAGATTTCAATAATGATGATTGGCCAGACATCTATGTAGCCAATGATTATCTAGAGCCAGATATTTTGTATATCAATCAAAAAGATGGGACTTTTAAGGATGAAATATTGAATACCTTTTCGCACATTTCTTTCTACTCCATGGGCTCCGATATTGGAGATATGAATAATGACGGCTATAATGATTTGATAGTACTTGATATGATGGCTGATGACCACATTCGTGGAAAAGAAAACATGGCTTCAATGAGTACGTCAGACTTCTTGGAGATGGTTAAAAATGGATTCCATCATCAATACATGACTAATGCCTTACACCTTAACATGAAAAATGGGTCTTATACAGATATAGGGCAATATTCCGGAATTTCAAAATCAGATTGGTCTTGGGCGCCTCTTATTGGAGACTTCAACAATGACGGTCTAAATGATTTATATGTAACCAACGGAATTTATAAAGATGTTGGCAACAGGGATTTTAATATTAAGATGGCAAAAGATCAAGCCAATGGAGTAGTTTATGATTTACAAGAATTGATCAACTCCTTGCCATCGCAAAAACTAATCAATCCCCTATATATCAACCAAGGGGAACTACATTTTAAAAATTCAGCCAGTAAATATGGTATTGCTAATCCGACTTTTACTTCAGGAGCAGCATATGCAGATTTAAATAATGATGGGGCACTGGATCTTATTCTAAACAATACAGCGGATAAAGCTATGATTCTTAAAAACAAGAGTACTGGCAATTATCTAACCATTGATCTTAAAGGAAATGCGCCTAATACCATGGCTATTGGAGCTAAAGTAGAAATTTCCTATGATGGCCAAACGCAACAAAAAGAATTGTATACCACCCGTGGCTATCTTTCCTCTGTTGATCATAGGATTCATTTTGGTTTAGGTTCCCAAAAAACTGTTGATGAAGTTAAAATTACTTGGCCAAATGGTAAAAATACTGTCTTGAAGAAAGTAGATGCCAACCAGATTCTTCAAGTCAATGAACAAGACGCAAGTCAGGCAATAGCTTCAAAGGAAAATAAGGTCAATGCGTTATTTAAATCCTCGAATAGCTTTGAATTGGGGATCAATTATGTACACTTAGAAAATGACTATGATGATTACATGGATCAGCTATTACTTCCACAGAAAAAATCAACTCTAGGCCCATGTTCAGCAGTAGCAGATCTAAATAGTGATGGGAAAGAAGATATTATTTTCGGAGGAAGTCATAACAAACCTGCTATGATTTTCATTCAAGGTGCAAATGGTGCCTTTGTATCTACTAACTTAGATCTCTTAGAATACGACAAAGCATATGAAGACCAGGAAATTCTCCTTTTTGATGCAGACCAGGATAATGACTTGGACATTCTAATTGGCTCTGGATCCTATGAATTCAAGGAAGGTTCAGCACTTCAACTAGATAGATTATACTTAAATGATGGAGCTGGGACATTCACAAAAGCCCAAAACTTCCCAGCCATTAAAACCAATACCAAAGCATTAGAGGCTATTGACTATGATCAAGATGGCGACCTAGACTTATTGATTGGATCGAATGTCATAGGAGGAAAATATCCTTTCTCCCCTACTTCATATATCCTTGAAAATAATGCAGGTACTTTTTCAGATGTTACTGCAGAAATTGCACCTGATTTTGCATCAGCTGGTATGATATATGATCTTACAGCTATGGACTATGACCAAGATGGAGATCAAGATTTCTTTGCGATTGGCGAGTGGATGCCTATTACCTTATTTGAAAACCAAAATGGTCAATTCAATAAAAAAATACTGCCTGAATTTGCAGACCTGACTGGATGGTGGTATAAAATCGAAGCCGTAGATCTCAATGAGGATGGTCATAAGGACCTTTTGGTAGGTAACTTAGGCACCAATAATAAATTTAATCCAAAAGGGAATAATTCATTCCATGTCTACTGTAATGATTTTGATGATAATGGCAGTTTTGATGTCGTACTTTCAAAAGATAATAATGGTACCATGCTTCCTGTAAGAGGACGCGAATGTTCCTCCCAGCAGGTCCCTCAAATTGCAGCTGACTTTCAAACCTATAGTGACTTTGCACATGCAGACTTATCTAGCATTTATGGTCAAGATAAATTAGATAGTGGCATTCATCTGACTTGTAATACCTTCGAATCTGTCATGTTATTGAATAATGCAGATGGAACCTTTAAAGTAAAAGCACTTCCAGCTCAAGCTCAATTTGGTCCTAGTTTAGACTTCTTGGTCAAGGACTTCGATCAAGACGGTCACGTAGATATTTTAGGAGTAGGTGCTATCTACAACGCAGAAGTAGAGACGATTCGATATGATTCCAATAAAGGTTATTTGCTTAAAGGAAACGGAAAAGGAGATTTCAAAGCAATAGATGATACTGGCTTATTCTTAAATGCCAATTCAAAAACAGTTGAAAACTTAAGAATTGGAGATAAAACTTTTATAATTGTAGCGAACAACCACAATTATTTAAGTATGCTTGAGTGCATCAAGTAAAACATAGACTATTGGAAAAGATTTTTATCACTGGAGCCGATGGCCTGTTAGGTTCAAATACAGTTAGAGAGCTGTTACAACGAAACTATACCGTCAAGGCACTAATTCAAAAAGGGAGTAAAAGTCGTACACTAGAAGGACTTGATATAGAGTTTGTAGAAGGTGACTTATTAGATAAAAAAGGTCTAGTACAACATGCTAAAGGCTGTGATGCAATTATCCACATTGCGGCACTGACTAATGTTTGGCCTATAAGACATGAAATCTACTATAAAGTAAATGTGGATGGCACCATGAACCTTGTAGAAGCCGCATTAGAAAATAAGATCAAGCGCTTCGTTTTTATTAGTTCTGCCTCAGCATTCGGATATGGGCAAAAATCTAGTCCAGGAGATGAAACTACACCTACTATGGCTAAAAACTTTGGGCTAGATTATGTGGATTCAAAACTACTTGCTCAAGAAAAGGTTTTACAAGCTGTCCAAAAGCAAAAACTTCCAGCCATAATAGTCAATCCTACTTTTATGATTGGCCCCTATGATTCTAAACCCTCTAGTGGAGCTATGATACTAGCTGTGGCTAAACAAGAACTTAAAATGATCACCACAGGTGGGAAGAATTGGGTATATGTAAAAGATGTTGCTCAAGCAATCTGCAATGCATTGACTATGGGTCGTATCGGAGAAATGTACATTCTAGGTAATGAGAACTTATCCTACAAAGAAGCTACTGGAATCATTGCACAAGCAGCAGGAGTTAAACCTCCTTCACTTAAAGTCCCTTCCTTTTTAGTCAAATTAGCTGGTCACGCCGGATCATTAATGGGTAAAATCTCTGGTAAAGCGCCTAAAATTTCATATCCAGTAGCCAAAATTTCGCTTATAGATCAATATTATAGCGTTTCAAAAGCAAGGAAAGAATTAAACTTACCAGCTACTCCCATTCAAACTGCAGTAGAAGACGCCATTCAATGGTTCAAAGAAAATGGATATTTAAACAATGGAAAATAAATCAGCTCAAGTAGTAATTATCACAGGATCTAGACAAGGTATAGGCAAAGCACTTGCCTTGAGCTATGCTAGAGCAGGTGCAAGAGTGGTTCTGAATGCTAGAAATGAGGCTAAACTTCAAGTAACAGCAGCTGAATTTAAAGCAGCTGGGTATGAGGTGTTAGCCATAGCCGGTGATGTATCTAATTGGGCGTTTTGTGAGGAACTATGTCAAAAAACACATCAACATTTTGGAAGAATTGATGTTATAATTACCAACGCTGCTATTGCCACTAGAGGTGCTATGGAAGACCTAGAACCCAATATTTATCAGAAAATGATTGATGTAAATATTCTTGGCTCCGTGTATCCCGCAAAAGCAGCTATTCCATTTTTAAAAGAGACTAAAGGATCTATTCAATTTATCTCCTCTATAGCTTCTTTTTATGGAATTCCATATAATGGGATTTACAGTGGCACCAAAAATGCCATTAATTCAATTGCCCAGTCGGCCCACAATGAATTAAAGCCCTATGGTATTTTTGTAGGTCTGACCTATGTTGGATTTACACAAAACGAAACAACCAAAGAAATACTTGATACAGACGGAAAAAAAGTAGTTTTACCTCAAAGAGAAAATGTTAAAAAACAAAGTAGAGATATCGTTGCCCAATCAATTATCCGTCAAATTCAAAAAAGAAAATTCAAAAAAGTACTCACACCAACTGGAAAAATATTAAGTTTACTCGCCCGAATGGCACCTGGTTTAATCCGGTTGATTTACAAGATGAACTTAAATAAGATTAAAGAAAGTTCTTCCTAACCCAACAACACTAAAACTCAAATTACAGGTAACAATTTATCTTAAACTAGTCTATGTAATCTATTGAATAGATGAACTAGAAATTAAACGAGTGTTATGGATTTTAAGCACATTAAATTTTCAAGAGAAGTCAATGCTGATTTCATTAATACACTTAGAAAGCGTGTAAACGCCTATTTTAAAGAAAATCAAATCTCTAGACATGCTAATACGGAGATGATCGTAAAGACCTTCTTTATGTTTGCATTATACTTCGTTCCTTACATTTTACTCATGTTTAATGTTTTCGATTCTATTTGGATTGTTTTAAGCATGTGGTTCTTGATGGGTATTGGAATGTCTGGAGTAGGTACATCTATCATGCATGACGCCATTCATGGTGCATACTCCAAAAACAAGTTCGTAAATAAGCTGTTAGGCCGATCGATTATCCTTTTAGGTGGATATCATTATAATTGGGAGTTACAACATAATGTGCTACACCACTCATACACAAACATTCATGGAATGGATGAGGATATTGATTCAGGAAAATTATTCCGATTTTCTCCTACACAAAAAAGATTGAAGCACCATCGCCTGCAACACCTTTATTCATGGCCATTATATGCGCTGATGACTTTAGAGTGGATGACCACCAAAGATTTCCGACAATTGACTAGATACCACAGAAATGGGCTTTTGAAGTCACTCCATAAATCCTATACTGGACTGATGGCTCAACTAATTGCGTTAAAAGCCTTGTACTATGGTCTATTTATCATATTACCACTGATATTCATGCAGGCTCCATGGTATATAACTATCGCTGGAATTGTCTTAATGCACCTCGTTTGTGGCTTTGCACTGGCTGTCATCTTCCAACCTGCTCACGTTGTTCCTGAAACGCAGTTTATTGAACAACCACAGACAGGAACAGTAGAAAACAACTGGGCAGTGCATCAAATCCAAACCACTACCAACTTTGCACCTAAGAATAGAATACTAAATTGGTTCATTGGTGGACTTAATTTCCAAATAGAGCACCATTTGTTCCCGAATATCTGCCACGTACACTACAGAAAGATATCTGCTATCGTTAAAAAGACAGCTAAGGAGTTTGACCTACCCTATCACTGTGCTAAAACATTTAGAAGAGCAGTCATCAATCATGGAAAAATGCTGTATCACTTAGGTACCAAAGACATTTATCCAGCAGTATAAAAAAAGAGGTAAGCGATGCTTACCTCTTTTTTTATTCATTTTATTCCAACTTCTTTAAATTTCAACTCAACACTTCTACACCAAACAATAGCCACCTAAATCCTTGACAAACAAAATCTTAACGAGCCATCATCAGGTGTGACCAAATATTAAAGTTTAGGCAATATCGGCTTATTTTACCTCCCTTTGATATTTAGACTTGAAGCCCTTATTTTCGCAGCAAAATTAGGGTAATGGTAGATTTTTTCAAAAAGCAAACAGCAAACGCTAAGGATGATATACTTTCAGGTTTAACCGTAGCGCTGGCTCTAGTTCCAGAGGCAGTTGCCTTTGCATTTGTAGCAGGTATTCCTCCGCTTGTCGGTCTCTATGGCGCATTCATGGTGGGTCTAATCACCTCCATCTTCGGGGGTAGACCAGGGATGATATCAGGTGCTACAGGCGCATTAGCAGTTGTAATGGTATCACTGGTAAAAGAAGGAAACGAACTAGCCTCAGGTGCAGGATTACAATATCTATTTGCAACCCTATTACTGATGGGATTAATCCAAATGCTCTTTGGTATACTTCGATTAGGAAAGTTTGTTCGTCTAATCCCACACCCTGTTATGTTGGGATTCGTGAATGGCTTAGCTATTGTTATTTTCCTTGCTCAATTGGAGATGTTCCAAGTTGATGGGCAATGGCTTCCTATGAACAACCTACTTCCAATGCTTGGCTTAGTCGGATTAACCATGGCCTTAATGCATTTCTTACCCAAACTTCATAAAGCTATCCCTGGAGGCTTAGCCGCCATTCTAGTTATCAGCGGAATTGTAATTTTTGGTGGCATTGACACAGAAACTGTTTTAAGTTTTGTACAAGCCAAAGGAGGGACCGGAATAAAAGGTTCCCTTCCTGATTTTGCCATCCCTGCAGTTCCAATGACCTTAGAGACATTAAAATTTATTCTACCGTATGCCTTTATTCTGGCTGCTATTGGATTGATTGAATCCTTAATGACCTTAACGCTAGTCGATGAAATCACTGAAACTAAAGGAAGGTCTAATAAAGAAAGCTTTGCGCAAGGTTTAGCCAATATTGTTAATGGCTTTTTTGGCGGTATGGGTGGCTGTGCCATGATCGGTCAATCTATGATTAATGTGAATTCTGGTGGACGAGGCAGATTATCTGGTATAGTTGCTGCATTGGCCCTATTGGCATTTATCTTATTCCTATCACCTGCCATTGAGCAGATTCCAATTGCAGCTTTAGTAGGTGTTATGTTTATTGTCGTAATAAAAACATTTGCTTGGTCCAGTCTTAGGATGATGACTAAGATCCCTAAGTCAGATGCCTTTGGGGTAGTGCTAGTCACCGTAATAACAAGTTTCTTTGACCTGGCTGTAGCCGTTATTGCTGGAATTATCGTTTCAGCATTGGTTTTCTCCTGGGAAAATGCCATTCGTATTCGGGCAAGAAAAAGATTTAAAGAGGATGGCACCAAAGTATATGAAATATTTGGACCATTATTCTTTGGATCAATAACAGCCTTCAATACTAAATTTGACATCAAAAATGATCCAGATAAAATCGAAATTGATTTTATAGAATCAAGAGTGTCCGACCACTCCGGTGTGGAAGCTATTCAAAGCTTAATCTTAAAATATCAAAAAGAAGGCAAGCAAGTTAGGTTGAGTCATTTAAGTCCAGATTGTAAAGCAATCCTTACAAAGGCAAATCCTAAATTCCACAATGTCATTCTAAATGATGTCAATGACCCTAAGTACTATGTGATGATGGATCAATCCAATTTTATATAAAAAAAAGGTGAAGCTAAATGGCTTCACCCTTTTTTTATCCAATAATCGCCA
>CAJXMP010000011.1 GCA_913056515.1 uncultured Lewinella sp. | reverse complement strand
AACCACCTATGTCTTGATTGAAAGCAGATGCGTTATTAAACATACTTCCCATATCTGTTACATTGCTAACATCCCAGCCACCTATATCTTGATTGAAGGAAGATGCATCATTAAACATACCTCCCATAGTTGTTACATTGCCTACATCCCAGCCACCTATGTCTTGATCAAAAGAAGATGCATCACTAAACATTAGAAGCATAGTTGTAACATTCCCAACATCCCAGCCACCTATGTCTTGATTAAAAGAAGATGCATCATTAAACATACTTACCATATTTGTTACATTGCCTACATCCCAAGCATTTATGTCTTGATCAAAAGTAGAGGCATCGTCAAACATTTGTTTCATATTTGTTACATTACTTACGTCCCAGCCACCTATATCTTGATTGAAGGGCGTATTCCTAAACATGCTCCTCATTGTAGTTACATTGCCTACATCCCAGCCACCTATATCTTGATTGAAAAGCGTATTTCCAAACATACCAACCATGTCAGTTACATTTCCAACATTCCAGGCGCCTATATCCTGATTGAAATTGGACGCGTTAAAAAACATGGCTTCCATATCTGTTACGTTACCTACATCCCAAGCTGAAATATCCGCATTAAAGAATTCTTTGTTATAAAAAGCTTGGCTCATACTTGTAACACTACTCACGTCCCAATCAGGCATAGCACCAAACTCAGAGTCATAGCACAGACCATCTACAGGATTAGTAGATAGGCATATAGTAATAGCTTCATTGAAATTAGCATCTGTAATAGGCGTTTGAGCAAATCCTATAGATGCGAGGAATAAGAATAGGTATGTCAGGCGGTTCATAGTATTAAGTTGTATCTATCAAGTAACCTAAAATAATAAATTGTAACCACCTGACAATCAATTTGATGTTAAGATTTTGGTGTAACTATCTATTTACTAGGCATATCCTCCTACATCAGCTCAGCCACCTCTAAGCCTCTCAGATGTACTAAAAAAGGCCATGTAACAACATGGCCTTTTTATATTCCTTAATTATTTTGTTCTGATTCAGCCAAGGTGCGCTGATAGATATAACCCATCTTGACCATTCCATCGACTATCATCAAATCTACTACACGATTGACCGTAGTTCTAGCAGAATCGGGGCCAAAAGACATTTCAACACCGGAAGTTACCCAGTTTTCTACATCCTTTGCTACAAAATTTACATCTGCTGACATAGACCATTTAATATTCCAGTGTGGATTTTCATTAGCAGCAAAAAATTCTTTGGCCATCTCCAAATGCGCATCTCTTCCTTCAATGACTGCACCAGATGGTGTGTAATACTTAACATCTTCATGCTCCATAGTACTTACAGCCTCCAAATCTGCATTATTGTAAGCATCAAAGAAAGCGCTGACCACTTCTGTGGAAGCCATCTCCCCTGCAACAATATCAACTCTTTTGTTTTCATCATTCATCTCATAACCAATCACCGTAGGCGCTGCATCTGCTGATTGGTCCACAGTTGCTGATTGATCACACGAAACAAACAGTAGGATTGTCAAAAATGGTAAAATTCTCATGTTTTAATTTTTAGTTAGTATAATATTTATCATCATTATGGTACTAGCGTACCCAAAAAGTCCTCATTAGCATCAAGCCCTCCAGTCAAATCAACAAAATCATTACACACAATCTGTCCCTTTACTCGCTTACTTCGACCATACAGTGTCAAATTCGTATTAGGTGCAAAGATGGATCAGTCCTTCCTTGATTTTATTATCCGCAATCAACAAATCAACCACTCGAATTAAATAGGTTCGAGAAGAATCCGGATTCAACGAAACACAATCTAATCCTACTACTGAACAAGCAAAAAGTACAAGACTAAGTACTTCATGATTTTGCCTTTTAGCTATTGCATAAATTAGACAAAAAGTAAATATTTACCAAAGTGAAAATCAACTAAATAGACAACAGCCCTCCATAAAAATGAAGAGCTGTTTCTTTTTTTCAGTAGCTTTTCGATATACATGTACCGTTTTCAGCCACCAAAACTTGCTATTAGCGCTTTATAAAAAGCTATTACAATTTACTAATTATTTTGATTTAGTGCTAAAAGTCTAGTTTTCAGCCACTATTATCTTCATTATAAACTAATTGTAGCCCTACGGACAAGCACATAGCTGACATAATTATTAATAAAGGCCCGACCACAGCGTAGTCAGACCTTTTTCAATCATATAGGTATATATTTTATCCCTAATTTGCATCAACCAAATGACCATCACCTGTAATATCGGCGCTTATCATTGGATCTCCCTTGAAGAACACCTCCCCATCACCTGTAATCTTTACATTAAGAGACTCCAAAACCGTTAAGAATAAGGCAGCACCATCTCTGACTACCACATCCGCAAATAATGCAGTCAAATCAAAAGCCTCTACATGTGCATCACCTGTTACCTTAATATCCAACTCATCACACAGCCCCTCTAATAATATGTTCGAATCTCCTCTAGCGTCTATATCAATCTCATCCATATCCAATGCTAGATCCATAGTAATATCCCCTCTAGTATCAATATTGATTTTATTCCCAACAATTACATTGGTACTCACTACACGAATATCACCACGTGCATCAATACATTTCAATTCTGGCAGAGTTACTAGCAATCGTACATCATCCGTTCGCGTCACACATTCATCATAACTTAAAACTAAGGTGCCATTATCATTATCCAGATCAATGACTTGCATGATGCTTTCTGGCGCCTCCACTACAACGGAAAACAAGGGTCCTTGAGTAATGACTACTGTTTCATCATGACTCACCTTAATACCATCGAAATCCCCCATAAAAAAGGCATCTTCAATTAACAATCCTGCCGGCTGCCGACATCCGAAAATATTGGTATCATCTGGCACACAAGAGGCCATTCCTAATAAAATAGTAGCAAAAACTTTTCCCTGCAAGTATTTCATGTCTATCATTTGATTGGTTAATAACATATAATACCTAAGAAAGGAAAAGTGCAAATAGCCAACAAGTATTTAAGAATATGATAAATAAAAACTACTCCCATTTAACAGGACAATAGGAGTTTTTAGCAAAACAATAAGGACTTTAAGACCGCTCTATAAACTAAAAAAGACTCCGATAATAGAAAATACCTTACCCGACTGCCCAAGTTGATGAGTTATTTAATCTTAATCCAATTTTTAAGATTGGTACTCCCGATGCTTCAACTCAAGCTATATATAGCTGAAAAGGTAACTACCACATTCAATATCGTTTCAGCAATAATCTTTTTGTTTATTGTTCTTCAATTAATCAATGTAATTGTGCAGCTCTTTGTGAATTATACTGAAAAAACAGATAATTCCATGGATGATCAACTGGTGCCTCTATTGGATAAATTCATCAAGGTAGTTGTTATCTCTTTAGCATTAATCCATATCCTTAACCTAGCTGGGGTTAACACCACAGCTTTACTAGCAGGTGTATCTATTGGAGGTCTAGCCATAGCACTTGCGGCCCAAGAAACGGTTAAAAACTTACTTGGATCAGTTATGATATTCATTGATAAACCTTTTCAAATAGGTGACCTAGTTAAAGGACCTAACTTTATGGGCATCATTGTAGAAGTTGGTTTTAGATCCACTCGTATAAAAACATCAGATTCGACTATTATCACCATTCCAAATGGCATTGTTGCAAATTCAACCATCAATAACCTGGGCGCAAGAACGTTTAGATTATACAAAGTATCTCTAAAGATGGATTGTGCAACCTCTAAAGCACAGATGGAAGCACTAAGAACGGAATTAAAAACCTTTACGGATAGTATTCCAGAAATCATCCACAAAATAGTGGCTTTCCGATTCACCGAGATCAATGAATCCTATCTTGAGATGATGTGTGAATTTCCGATCAATACGCATTCCTATCCTAAGGAACAGGAAATTAGAGAAATCTTGAATTTTAAAATCATTGAGGTATTAGATAAAACAGAAATTAAATTATACATGCCATCTAGCACCGTCTTTTTAGATAAATAAAAAAAGCAGCCCTAAAACCAGGGCTGCTTTTTTTAGTTTAAAAAGTCTTGAAAAGCCTTCAATTTTTCCCACTTCCCTTCTACCGCCATTTGAGCTTGCTGGGAAAGCGTTGAAGTGAATTTACTTTCTAACAATTCACCCAATAATTTATTGACATCGTCAAAGCCTGCCTGTGCTATATCCTCCCAATTATGATAACCATTTGATTTCAATACATCTTCTTCCTTACTGCCAATACCTTTAAAAATTTGTAGATCTGTAATATCTGTTGGATACTCTGCGATACGTTTTAAAGCATTTGGATCCTCTTGCTTGAGCACATTAAAATGTCTAGCCTGACGCACCCAACCATCTTTTGCTACCCGTTCTGGTAAATATCCAATGGTAACAGCTAATGCTTTACCCGTTGGTTTATCTAATGCAGCTAGTTGACTAAAGGTGTAAAACCCAATATCATTCAACTGTTGTTCTAGGAAAGGACCAATTCCATTGATCAGTTTTAAATCATCCCTATCATCCGCAGTAGCCTTCGGAATAGTGGTACCCAAGCTGCTTAATACCAACTGTTTGGCATCCGATATGTGCTGCCCGTCATCTTCGAGTGGGCTTGGATTAGTCTCAGCTGCTTCATTTGAGGTCGAGAGCTGCTCTTGCTCAGGTGTGCCTAGTTGAATAGCACTCAATTTTTCCTCAATCTGTGCCAAGCGAGCATCTAATTGATTACTTATAGTCGCTGCATCCCCTGATTCATTAGTAGATGCCTGCTCTTGCTCCATCGCTTGAATCTCTCCCTTCAAGGTTTTGATTTGTGCTAAAAGGCCACTATTATCCCGTTTTAATGCCTCAATGACTGCTTGATCTTCGATACTTGAATTTTGTTTAAGCTTTAAAGCTTTCAACTCTGCATCAAATTCCTCAATCAACTTTTCCCGCTCCGTCAGGGTATGTCGCATGTCCTCTATTTCAGTTTCACTAAGGGCTGAATCTTTTTGGGCCATCAACTTTCTGTACTTTCTAGAACGACTCCCCCAAATCACCCAAGCTAGAATAAATCCAATTAAAAAGGCTCCGGCCAAAAACCCTAGGAAAAAGACACTCTCTTGAGCTGAAATTCCTGCTAGAAATTGTTTCAAAGATTCAATATTCATATTGTTTATTGGTCTGTTATTATTACAAAATAATATAGTCTGCTGAGATTTATACCTTCTTCCATTTTTTAAGTGTATAAACAAACGGAATCGATAAATTCTTCGTTATGCACTTTAAGTTCAAGTATTAAAACAGAATCTGAAAACTACATCAACTTGATTCGAAGTTCTTCTAGCTCAGATTAAGGCATTTATGACACTTGACACATAAAACAGCAGATAGCTAATAGTGACTAAAAGGCCATCCATTAGATGCCAGCTATACCTATAATCATTACGAGCTGAGCTGACACTTTCCTAAATTTAGGGAAATATTATATTTATAACAATATAAAATTACATGGATTGGAATAGTCTTATTACTGGTTTTGTAGATTATCTCATGTTAGAAAGAGGTATGAGCAAAAACACCCTTTTGGCTTACGAAAAGGATATGAGACAATTACAGGCTTTTTTTACCAAGCGAAAACAGCCCATCAATCCTATTCAAATCCAACGTACAGATATTCTTGAATTCATCACAGCAATCAACCAAATAGGCTTATCGGAAAGGACTCAAGCCCGCATGTTGTCCTCCTTCAAAGCATTTTATAAATACTTATTAGTAGAAAAATTAATCACAACTAATCCATTGGAGTTAATTGAGAGTCCTAAACTCCCACAAAAAATTCCAGAAGTATTAAGTATTGAAGAAGTACAATCCATAATAGAAAGTGTTGACTTATCTGATCCACTCGGACACAGAAATCGAGCTATCCTAGAAACCCTATACGCTTCTGGACTAAGGGTCAGTGAGCTCATTGAATTAAAAATATCCAACCTCATCTTTGATCTTGGCTTTATCCGCGTGATTGGTAAAGGGGATAAAGAACGACTAGTTCCTATTGGAGAAGAAGCTATCACACAGATCAAGTATTATATCAAACACTACCGCTCGCAATTGACGATCAAAGATGCCTTCAGAGACCATGTCTTTCTGAATCGGAGAGGCGCTCGACTAACGCGTGTAATGATATTCAACATAGTCAAAAACCAAACAAATCAAGCGGGCATCCGCAAGAATGTTTCTCCGCACACCTTTAGACACAGTTTCGCTACGCATTTAATAGAAGGAGGTGCAGACTTAAGAGCCGTTCAACAAATGCTGGGGCATGAATCTATTTTAACCACTGAGATATATACCCATATCGATCAAAGTTATCTCAAAGAAACCATGTTAAGTTTCCACCCTTTAAACAAGAAAAAATAAGATAAAGCATTATCCTAGAAAGAACTTACCTTTGCATCATGGGAAAAAAACTTTTGGCTATTTGTTCTACCCTCCTTAGTTTACTTTGGTACTTATCCCTAGGACTAAGTAGCTCCTCCTGTGCTCAAATAGTCAATCCAACTGGAGGTCCGAGAGACACTATTCCTCCAGTACTTGATACCCTTTTATCTAGTCCCAATGAGGTCATTAGATTTGAAAAGCAAGACCTCTTTTTCACCTTCGATGAATTTCTCAACTTACAAAGCCCAGCGGAGCAAGTCATTATCACTCCTCCCCTAGATTATAACTTCGACGTAGAACTAAAAAAATTCAAAACGGTCATCTTCAAATTTGCAGAAGAGGAAATACTAAAGGACGATGTAACCTACAGCATCAACTTTGGAAACGCTATTAAAGACTACACAGAAGGTAATGTTTATGATCTCCGTTATGTCTTTTCAACAGGCGACTATATTGATTCATTGGAATTAAAAGGGCAGGTGTTGGATGCATTTTCCAATGAACCGGTTGATAAGGCTTTGGTCATGTTATATACCTCCTTACAAGATTCCGTAGTTCGCACCGAAAAGCCGTTTTACTTCACTAAAACCAACAATCAAGGTTTTTATCATTTCAGAAACCTCCGAGCAGATACTTTTAAATTAATTGCCCTAGTAGATAAGAATGTCAATTACTTATTCGATTTGGAGAGTGAACTCATAGGATTTATTGATAGCGCAGTTGTATTAACAGATAGCTTCTTTCAGCCTATCCAACTCGATATGTTCCAAGAAGTACAAGAACTTAGAATCATAGAAAAAGATATCAAAACGAAGGGCCTTGCTACTTTCACATTCAATAGAGTACCAGATAGTCTAACTATATCGATTGATCGTTACCAAGACATGGAGTATATCTTAGAGGAAGACCAACTCCAAATTTGGTATAATCCTAAAGGAGATACCTCTGTCCAAGTCATCTTAGATCACCCGAGTTTTATGGATACCTTTTATCTATCTACAGCAGATAAAAGTTTCGACTTGGAAAGACATCAGATAGATCGACCAAACACCAATATGACCAAGGCCAAATTATTACCTGGCGATAGTCTTCAATTACGCTTCGAAGAACCTGTTATGATGACGGATACCTTTATGGCGCACGTATATGCAGATAGTATTTTTATTGATAGCATATCCCTAGCTAGACCTGATCCACTCGACCCAAGAAATTTTTGGATTAAGCTGCCTAAGGATACCTTTAAAACCAAAATCCTACAGTTTTTGCCTGGGAGTTTCACTACTATGCATGAGAAAAGGCAAGACAGTCTGAAAATCAGATACGACTTTGCAACAGCCGATGTGTTATCCGGTCTGACTCTATCCATCAATAGCTTAGATAGCACGCTGAACTATTTTGCATCTTTACAACTCAAGGATGATGTCATAGCATCCTTTGAAATCAATCAAAGCAGTACCTTCACTAAAACCATCAGTCCAATGTTTCCAGGAGACTATACCTTGGTATTGATTGAAGACAAGAACAAAAATGGACAGTGGGATACGGGGAATTATGACCAGAAGTTACATGCTGAAAAAAGGCGTATATTTACCATAGAAAAGCTTAGAGAGAATTGGGAGGTTGAATCCATTATCAACTGGGAATAAAGCAAAGAGATATGATCCTAAGAGCAGAAGAATTAGTCAAAGTATATGGCAAAAGAACAGTCGTAAAGGGTGTTTCTTTAGAGGTGAAAAAGGGTGAAATCGTTGGTCTACTTGGACCTAATGGAGCGGGGAAAACTACTTCGTTTTACATGGTAGTTGGTTTTGTGAAACCCAATGGAGGTAGCGTTTTTCTAGATCAAGAAGAAATCACCTCCTTACCTATGTACCAACGGGCTCAAAAAGGAATCGGTTATCTGCCACAGGAACCTAGTGTATTTAGAAGGTTGTCTGTAGAGGATAATATCATGGCGGTATTAGAAATGACCACCCTATCTAAGGAAGAGCAAAAAGAAAAGCTAGAGTCCCTAATCAGCGAGTTTAGATTGGAAAAAGTTCGAAAAAACTTGGGTAATTCTTTATCCGGTGGAGAACGAAGAAGAACAGAAATAGCCAGAGCGCTAGCTACTTCACCTAACTTCATTTTACTCGATGAACCCTTTGCGGGAATTGATCCGATCGCGGTAGAAGATATCCAATACATTGTGGCTAAACTAAGAACTAAGGATATTGGCATCTTAATCACGGATCATAATGTACAAGAGACACTTTCCATTACAGATCGGGCTTATTTGATGTTTGAAGGGAATATTCTTAAAGCGGGAACAGCTGAGGAATTAGCAGCAGATGAGCAAGTACGTCGGGTGTATCTTGGTCAAAACTTTGAGCTCAAACGGAAAGATATTCAAATCGACCCAAGCGAATCATGAATTGGATTAAATGTCTACCCATATTCTTTTTGTTAGTGGCTTGTTCTGAACCACCAGCGCCAAAGCTTCGCTTGAATAATAGGCGTATTGCAGATAGTATTTATAAAGAACAAATCCCTATGCTCACAACTGAGCAGGATAGCCTATGCAAATTACTGGAGGAAGAGCATTTAGATCAGGTAGTAGATTCTATTCTTAATCTTCGCAGAGCTAAAATCAAAGCTCAAATAGAGCGATCCAAAAAGCCTACAAATGAAGAATAGATATTTGTGGATCATTGTAGTGATTGGTCCTATCGCGTGGTCTTGTACCTCTAGAAAGGATAGGAATCTAGAACGTCAGCGTGTTCAGGAGGAATTGATGCAAGAGCATATTGATCAACGAATCGTGGAGTATCAAATGACTAGTGCAGAAAAGTGTCAACGTGAATTTTTTTCAAAAGCTAATCTGATCGTAGACTCCATCTTATTAGATGATGCTAGAAAAAGGCTCGACACTATACCTAAACCAGACCGAGTAGGCAGACCAGGCCTTCCTGAAATATTAGAGTTTACAGATACCTCCAAGCTAGATCCTCTATTTGATTCGCTTAGTTTTGAGGAGTTGGAAAATCAGTAAAAAATAAGGATTCTTGAGCTTGAGCACTAGTGGTCTTACTTGAAAAAACAGTGTTGAGGTGTTCTTGAAAATACGCTACACTTCTTGCCCATTGATCCGCTGGCTTTTTTAACGCAAATAAAGCATTCCCTCGCACCTTTATAGTTTTGAACATACCCAAAGGAGCACTTGCAGGTTCGAACTGATTATTCAAAATCCTTAAAGATTCCTCCGTTAAAAATGTTGGAGAAAAATCTCCTGAACGAACAAAAAGCACGGGCAAACTACCCAAATCCGAAAGTTTCAATTGCTGCCCTTTTAAATCGATCAAAAACAAATCGTCCTTTTGATCCGCCTTCAGCATGTAATCATATATAAAATACACTTGATTAGTCATGTAACGTGCTGCAAAAGCTGTTTTGATGTAGGTTTCTTGTTGATCTACCATTCCACTGATTTCCTCTAGGGTGTTTTCATAGAACAGTTGGTCTTTTTCACTCAAGCCACCAGCTGCCAGTTTATCCTCCATGTAGGTAGACTTATTAAACTTAGTAGCTAGACTAACAACGATAGCGAAATCCGTCCCAGGTTGCAAGGTTTGTGCAAATCCAATTTGATTCAAGCTAAAAATCACCAAAAGGATAATATACCTTCCTTTCATATTGTTCTTCTTTTGTAGATATCTATTTAAACCTATGCATAATGCTAGAAATGTAGCCTTTGCTTTTGGTATTAATGACAAAATTAATTTATTTTTCTCCCCTTTAAACCTTTTTCCTTTTTTTAGCCTCTTTATTTAGGCTAAGTGTATACAATTCATCAAAAAAGAAAACCATGCAGGGAATGGACATCCAGGCTTTGAACCAACAAATTCAAATTGACTCCGCTTTCATAGAAGACCTCAAAAAAGAAACCGCTAAAGTCATTGTAGGTCAACCCTTAATGATTGATAGACTACTGACTGGACTTTTAGCTAAAGGACATATCCTATTGGAAGGTCTACCTGGTCTTGCAAAGACTTTAGCCATTAAGACCCTATCGACAGCTGTTAATGCTGATTTCAATAGAATTCAATTCACGCCAGATCTTTTACCCGCTGACATCATAGGTACCATGATTTACAATCCGGGCAAAGGAGATTTTTCCGTAAAAAAAGGCCCAGTATTTGCCAATTTCATTTTGGCAGATGAAATCAATAGAGCACCCGCTAAGGTCCAATCTGCATTACTAGAAGCTATGCAAGAAAGGCAAGTAACGATTGGAGGAACTACCTTCCCACTGGAAGAACCCTTTTTAGTTTTAGCGACCCAAAATCCCATTGAACAAGAAGGAACATATCCGCTACCTGAAGCTCAAACAGATCGTTTTATGCTAAAGGTGAGCATTGGCTATCCAAACAAGGAAGAAGAACGTGAAATCATCCGAAGAAATTTAAATCAAAAGGACTTTGGACAAGTCAGTCCATTGATCAGTAAAGAACAAATTCTGCAGGCCCGTAAATCTGTGCAGCAGATTTTTATGGATGAAAAAATAGAGCAATACATCATTGATCTAGTTTTTGCAACGCGTGATCCTAAGTCTGCAGGACTATCCGATATAGCTGACTTCGTAGAGTATGGAGGCTCTCCAAGGGCATCCATCAACTTAGCTAAAGCAGCCAAAGCACAAGCCTTCATCAATAGAAGAGGCTTTGTAATTCCAGAAGATGTGAGAGCCATTGCAACAGATGTTCTAAGACACCGAATTGGACTGAACTATGAAGCGGAGGCACAGCAAGTCTCGGTAGAGAGCTTAATTGGACGTATTCTTGATAAAATTGTGGTGCTTTAATTTTTTCTATGGAGACTCAAGAACTCTTAAAAAAAGTACGGCGAATAGAAATTAAGACTAAAGGTATCAGTAAACACTTATTTTCAGGTGAATACCATTCTGCCTTTAAAGGAAAAGGTATGTCTTTTAGTGAAGTGCGTGCCTACCAATTTGGTGACGATGTGCGTAATATTGATTGGAATGTTACTGCCAGGACGAACGACCCTTTTGTAAAAGTCTTTGAAGAAGAACGGGAGCTAACCGTTATGTTGATGATAGACATTTCAGCATCTTCCTTTTTTGGTTCTGGAGAACAAAGTAAAAGAGAACTTATCACTGAGCTTGCCGCGGTTTTATCTTTCTCTGCCATACAAAACAATGATAAAGTTGGGGTAATCTTCTTCAGTGATCAAATAGAAAAATTTATTCCGCCTCAAAAAGGTAAACAACATATCCTGATGATTATTCGGGAGTTGCTTCATATAGAGCCTGTTCATAAAGGAACGAATATTGCGGTCGCTTTGGAGTATTTCAATAATGTGATTAAAAAAAGAAGTATCTCCTTTTTGATTTCTGATTTCCAAAGTCCAGCATTTGAGACACCACTACGAATAGCTAAAAAGCGACATGATATCATAGGTGTACATGTATACGACCACCTAGAATCTACTTTTCCTGCAGCAGGGCTAATACCTGTTCGAGATCCTGAATCGGGTTCTATCCAATGGATTGATTCCAATTCGAGTCAATTTCAAGCACATTACTCGAGTGTTTTTAATGATAGGATAGCCTCCATTAAGCAGACCTTTACACGGATCGGAGCATCCTGGATGGATATTAAAACAGATGATTCCTATGTCAAAACCCTATTGGCATTCTTCAAAAAAAGAGCTTCCTAATATGCAGAACTGGACAATAAGTATATGGTCATTCGTCCTGCTGCTATTCAGTAGTATGGATTTATCGGGGCAGGTATCCTCCATATTAGAAAGTAGAGCTGTAGAAGTTGGAACGAGTAATGCCTTGACCCTAAGAGTTAGTTCTACGGATACTAATTCCATTCAATTTACACCGCTCACCCTAGATGCTAATCTAGAACTGCTGAATGAACAAGATTGGAAACTAGAAGAAGCTTATTACGAAAAAACTTGGGATCTGATTGCTTGGGACAGCGGACAATATGTGATTCCTGCATTTGAAGTAAACATAGGAGATCAAATCTTTACTTCCAATCCACATAATCTGATGGTAGGTGATCTACAGTTACCCGATAGTACTCAATTGGCAGACATTAAACCAATTATAGAAGAACCAGAAACATTGGAGGATTATCTTCCCATCGTGTATTTTGTTCTGATGCTCCTGACCTTGGGCTTTGTCATTTGGTATGTGTATAAACGCAACAAGCAAAGTAATCATATACTTGATCCTCCAGCTGCTGCACTAAAAAGACCGGCACACATTATTGCAATGGAGGCTTTACGCGCACTCGACCAAATGGAGCTCCTTGAAAAAGGAGAGCAATCTGCCTATCAAACGGAATTATCCTTGATTCTAAGAAGGTACTTATCTGCCCGTTTCGATATATCCGTACTTGAAGTAGGGAATCAAGTTTTTATTCAAATGATTGAACCTATTCAAGATATTCCTACTGAATTAAAATCAAATCTGCTTGAAGTATTGCCTGAAGTTGAACTAATCAAGTATGCTGGACAACAGGGATCAGCTGACTTTCATCAGCAGGTCCGATCTTTAGTAGGCAAAATCATTGACCTTACGGTGGAAGAGCAGGAGCAATCCTTTGTTTTAAGTCAATCAGATGAAATCTTACAAGTGGCCATTGAGGCAGGTTTAGAACGAGAGGTACTTCTTGGTGCTATTCCAGAACTCCAACAGATTTTATTGGAAACAAGAGCTTACGGAGATACATCTAGTACTGTTCAGCTCGTTCATTGGTCTTTCCAATTTCCATTTATCAAATCGGATATTGCAAAAATAAGCTTACCCACTCCTATCATACTTTGGCATCAAAAAGGCTTAAGTAACTTTTTTAGCTTGTACAATAAGGTAGGAAGCATTCTAAATCAGGCAGGTATTTTGGGCATGTTGATCTTTATTCTACTTCATCCTTTGTTTGCTTTTACCCTTGTGCCTTCCATTTTGTTGGATATCATTCAAGGTAAAAAAATACTAGGTACAGGTCATATACTACTTAAAGATCCATCTACTGTAAGGTTTGAATATACTGTATTGGAAAACCCTCAAAATGCAACATCATGATGCTCCTTTTTCTCTCTAATTATCAGTTTGAGGATCCATGGTTTCTGCTCCTTATCCTTGCCTTACCACTTCTTTTGGTTTATTACCTAAGAAAAGAAAAACAGTATGGGGTGATGCTTGGGCTTCCAGGTGTATCCAGGAAACAGGCGCCCAAAAATTGGAAGGTATGGCTCAAAATCATCCAGCCCTACTCCATAATACTTGCCCTGCTACTGCTCATAGTTGCACTTGCTAGGCCTCAAGAGATTGAAAAAGAAGAAGAAATCAAAGCAGAGGGTATTGATATCTTTTTGACCATGGACTTGTCCATTTCTATGTTAGCAAAGGACTTTGAGCCCAATAGATTGGAGGCTAGTAAACAGGTAGCACTTGATTTCATTGAAAAAAGACCTTTTGATCGAATTGGTTTAAGCATTTTCTCTGGTGATGCCTTTACACAGTGTCCCTTGACAAGTGATCATAATGTCTTAAAAGACTTTGTTCGAAATTTGAACATCAATATGTTTGAAAGTCAGGGTACCGCTATTGGGATGGGATTAGCCAGTGCATTAAATCGATTGAAAGATAGTGATGCCAAAAGTAAGATTGTTATCCTTCTTACCGATGGAGAAAACAATGCAGGATATATTGACCCCAAACTTGCCACTACCCTTGCCAAAGAATTAGGTATCCGAGTATATACCATTGGAGTGGGAACGGATGGAATAGCAGAAGGACCAACAGGAATAGATCGCTATGGAAATATTGTAATGGGCCCTACCCGAGTAGTGATAGATGAAGATTTACTACAGGAAATGGCTTTGACAACTGGTGGGCTATATTTTAGAGCAACCAATATCGAAAGTTTGTTGTCCATTTATGACAACATCAATAAACTAGAAAAGACGGTGATGGATGTTACGGTCATACAACACAAGTCCGATTTTTTCAGACCATTTTTATTAATTGGCCTTGGATTAATCGTCTTGAACATACTTTTAGATTTTAGTATCCTTAGAAGTTTTAGCTAATGGAGATGTTTCAGTTTGAACATATAAACTATATATACTTAATTGGAATTGTTTTCCTTGTGGCCTTATTGTTCTTGTTCAATAGGCGGCAACAGGAAGTGAAGTTGGCTAAGCTTGGAAATGTTCAACGCTTAAGAACAGCATTAAAACTCCCTGCACCAATCCTAACTCGCACTAGGCAAGCTCTTTTGCTAATAAGCCTACTCCTTTTGGTAGTTGCGCTGACCAACCCACAACTAGGATCCAAAAAAGAGACCGTCAAAAGAGAAGCGATTGATTTAATCATAGCGCTAGATATATCGAACTCTATGTTAGCAGAGGACCTTAGTCCAAATCGATTAGAAAGAGCTAAAAAGTTGGCCATAGAACTGGTTCAAGCTATGAGAGGCAATAGGATTGGCTTGATTCTTTTTGCTGGAAATGCTTATGTACAAATGCCGTTAACTACAGACTATGGCGCCTTTAATACCTTTATTAATGCTGCCAAACCAAGTTTAGCCAGCACACAAGGTACAGAGTTTGGCACTATGCTTTCACTGGCAGAACAAACCTTCATTGAAGAAACTCAAGCGGCTAAAGTTTTACTCACTATAACAGATGGGGAGTATCACGATGAAAATGCACTTGAAGAGGCACAAAGATTGAATGATTTAGGCATGAAGATTTATGCCGTAGGTATTGGAACAGAAGGTGGAGGATATATACCCATGTTTTTCAATGGAAATCGAGATTTCAAACGAGATCAAGCGGGTAATTTGGTTCAAACCAAAATCAACCTAGCCTTCTTGAGTGAATTAGCCCAAACGGGCGGTGGACAATTATTCCCATACACAGGAGAAAGGAACTTAGCTCAACAAATTGCAGATCAACTCAATCAACTAGAAAAATCTGAAATGGAGCAACGTATTTATACGGATTATTATAGCTATTTTCAGTATTTCCTAGGTTTAGGAATACTGCTTTTAGTGATCGAATTATTACTTAGAAATCGCCCATCTAAATCCTAATGATTATGAAGCTTAAGCCATTAATAATACTATTGCTGATGAGTTGCACTACCCAAGTTGGTATGGCGCAAAGTAGGCATATGTTACTCAGAGATGCTGACGAGGCATACAAGAATCAGGATTTTGAATCAGCTGAATCAGGTTATAGAAAAGCTAAGTCATTAAGCCCTGATGTACAAGCCCTTTTTAACCTAGGAAATGCGGCCTACAATCAAGGTAAATTTGAAGAAGCCGCAAAATATTTTGATGAAGCAGCTGCTGCCAGTTCAACGGAAGAGATTCGATCTAATGCACTCTACAATAAGGCTAATGCGCTCTATCAACAAGGTGACCTCAAAAATGCACTAGACAACTATAAATCCACTATCCGAATCAATCCAACGGATACAGAAGCGAGAGAAAATTATATGAATACCCTCAAACAGCTTCGGATTCAAGAACAACAGCAGCAAGAGCAACAAGAACAGGAACAGGAACAGGAGCAAGAACAGAATAACCAAGAGCAAGAGGAGCAGGATCAGGAAAATCAAGAACAGGAGCAAGAACAGCAATCTAGTCAGCAAGAAGAACAAGAAGAGAAACAACAACAAGCACAAGCTTCTGATGAAAAGATGAGTAAAGAGGAAGTTGATAAGCTGCTTGAAATGATACAGCGCGAGGAAGAACGCATGCAAGAGAAAATGAAGGGCAAAAAATCAAATAAAAAAATTCTAAAAGATTGGTAATACATATCTTGTAAAATGGATGTGTAGGGTATAGCATGAATTAAATACAAGTGATGAAGATTAACTGGTTGACTGGTATACTATTTTTTCTCTTGACTAACCAAGTGTTGGCTCAGAATTTTGAGGTCATTTCTTCTATGAAAGGTCCTCTTGTAGTTGGCCAACCCTTCAATGTTTCCTTTGTACTTTATGGAGGAAGAGGGGGTGATTTTGCACCACCACAATTTAAAGGATTTAGCGTATCAGGGCCGTCCACTCGTTCAGAATATCAAAACATCAATGGAAAAGCCAGTCAGAGTTTTAGATGGGTCTATACCTTAGTGCCGCTTAAGCCAGGACGAGGCTTTATTAGTACTGCTTCAGTGCGGGTAACCAATAAAAGATTAAGTACCAAGAATTTAACTTTTGACATTGTAGAAGCTAAAGCAAGTACTCAAGAAAGTGGCCAGCCGTTCTTTAGGGCTGAAATCCCCAAAGACACGTTTTACTTAGGAGAGGTCATCCCTCTCGAATACAAATTATATGTGCCTTTCCCTTACCAAAAAACAGGGCAACGAATAACCGTTCCGCCTTCTTTTGAAGGTTTCTTTGTAGAAAATTCCAATTACTACTATAAAGAGGATTTGTTCATTGAAGATATTAGATATACGAGCTATGTAGTAGAACGAAAATACCTATATCCACATCAATCTGGGACACTTGAAATTCCATCCTCTACGATTGCCTACAATGTAGTCAATCAAAATGATCGCTACGGATTTTTCAATAATTCGGGTAAAACAATCACCAATAGTTCTGCTAGATTTGATGTAGAGATATTGCCTTTACCCAATCCAGAACCTAGAACATTTACTGGAGGAGTTGGAGACTATAGCTTTCAATGGGAAACGGAAAATACTACCCTTAGCACAGACGATATAGTCAAGGTGCGATTAAAAGTAGAAGGAAATGGAGATATCAAAAATATTAAGGCCCCTGATTTAGCCTTAGAACCAGACTCCTTTGAAGTTTTTCCTCCAAAAATCATCCAAGAGGATAAGGTTGAATACAGAAATGGCACTATGATTAATCAAGTCATCTATGAATACTTAATTACGCCATTAAAAGTTGGAACATACGAAGTACCTATTGATGTATGTTACTTCTCTCCAGATTCTATGGATTATTTAAACTCCAACACCTTGAGTCTTCAACTCGATGTTAAACAAGGACTGGGACTTAATATCGGCCAAGTACCACAGCAACAATCACTCAGCGATGAGCTGGAAATAATGACTGTCGAACTACCTGCAGTGCTCAAGCCTATGAACCAAAATTGGAGTACCCATTGGAGTTTTTGGCTTTGCCTTTTACTTCCACTTGGACTTACAGGAAGCTTGTGGTATAAAGACCGCTATGATCAGGCATTTGGTGCAGAGCGACAAGCCATGGAAAGAAAAAGTAAGGCCTTCCAAAAGGCTAAAAAAGCATTAGAAGACTTAGGACAAGGAGAGCAAACCAATACCGTACTATTCACACAAATCAATCAGGTATTATACACCTACATGGCAGAACGATTTCTCGATAATCAAACCGTTCAAAGTATTCAAACGGTAACTCAGACATTAAAAGAAAAAAAGGTGCAGGCAGACTTAGTTCAACAAATGGAAACTATGCTGAAGTCTAACGAACTACTGGCTTATGGTATGCCGCTAGAAGAAAGCCTAGAGGCGCATATAGCATCTATCATTCAGCTATTACAAAAGCTAGAATAAAAAAAGGGCAACTCCGTAGAGTTGCCCTTTTTATTATTTTGCAAAGGAGACTGCTCGTTTCTCCCGAATCACTGTAACTTTGATTTGACCCGGATACTGCATCTCTGTTTGAATCTTTTCTGATATAATAAAGGCTAAATCATCCGCATATTGATCAGTAACCTTTTCAGATTCTACAATAACGCGAAGTTCTCTACCTGCCTGCATAGCATAAGCCTTCTGAACGCCATCATATCCCATAGCTAATTCTTCCAACTCTCCAATACGCTTCAAGTACGATTCAAGAATCTCTCTTCTCGCACCTGGACGAGCACCTGAAATCGCATCACAGGCTTGTACCAATGGAGAAATGATATTATTCATTTCGATTTCATCGTGGTGCGCACCTACTGCGTTACATACTACTGCATGCTCATTATATTTTTCACACAACTTCATACCTAGAATCGCGTGACTCAATTCAGTCTCTTCTTCCGATACCTTACCAATATCGTGTAATAAACCTGCTCGTTTAGCCATCTTAGCCTGTTTAGGTGATAAGCCCAATTCTGCAGCCATGATGGAACAAAGGTTAGCCGTTTCTATGGAGTGCTTCAATAGGTTCTGACCATAAGAAGATCTGAATCGCATTCTACCTACCATTTTTACCAAGTATGGATTCAATCCATGGATATCTAGGTCGATTACTGTACGTTCCCCTATTTCGATAATTTGCTCTTCCAATTGCTTTTTCGTCTTAGCAACGATCTCTTCAATTCTGGCAGGGTGAATACGACCATCGGCTACTAATCGCTTCAAGGACAATCTAGCCACCTCTCTTCTAACTGGATCAAAAGAGGAAATCACGATTGCTTCAGGCGTATCATCCACCACGATTTCAGCACCAGTAGCAGCTTCTAAAGCTCTAATATTACGTCCTTCCCTACCGATGATTTGACCTTTAAGGTCGTCCGAATCTAGGTTAAATACGGATACGGTATTTTCAATGGTATATTCAGCACCCATACGTTGGATAGTCTGAATGATGATTTTCTTCGCGTCTTTATTAGCTGTTGCCTTAGCTTGCGATACGGTATCTTTAATGATAGCCATAGCATCTGTCTCCGCCTTAGCCTTCACCTGTTCCAATAATTGCTCCTTAGCTTCTTCTTCACTCAAGCGAGCGACAGTTTCTAATGCCTTAATGTGCTCCGAGTGAGAGCGATCTAGCTCTTCTTTACGCTTCGCTACAATCTTCAATTGTTTGTCTAAATTCTCTCGAACAGCTTTTAATTCAGCTTCCACCTGATCTAGATCATTCTTTCTATTGTCTAGACCTTGCATTTTAGACTGGTATTTATCCTCTTTACTCTTCCACTCTTTATCTAGAGCTTTAAGCTCCATTTCACGTTCTTTTAGATCCAATAGACGTTGTGTTTTCTCCGTCTCGTATTGGCTCTTCATACGAGCAAACTTATCCTTGGCTTCCTGAATCTTCTTTTGCTTGATGCGTTCATTTTCCGATTCTGACTTTGATCGGATTTGATCCGCCTTATTATTAGCCTCATTTAGGATTCGGTCAGCAGATAATTTTGCTTCTTTGATGATAAGGTCGGACTTGGCATTCATCTCAGAAATCTTCGAATTATTGCCTTTACTCATCAGTGACTTCACTACAAAGTAGGCTATAACGACTCCTGCAAAAAGTCCTCCTACTATACCCATTATCATAGGTTGTTCCATTCTACTAAGATTTAGTATTTATATAATGGGAACAAACGAAAAAGAAAGGAAGTAAATAAAATTAAACCACTTGGTCTAAAGCGTCATTCAGTTTATTAAGCAGGTGTTCTGCTTCTGCCACAGCTTCGAACTCCTGCTGAAATTCAGAGAGTTCTACGGCCAATTGTAAGGCCACCATTGCTAGGCTATCCTGTTTATCCTTATTAGAATATTTGCTTTTAAACAAGTTCAGCTTTTGATTCAGATCACTAACCACCAGCTCTAAGGCTGCTCTATTATCAGGCGACACCTCAATAGGGTAAGTCCTATCCAGTATTTGAATATCCATTTTATCCTTAACTGAAGTATCCATTTATGCCTATTTAGATATTTTTTAACCAATCTATGCAATCGTCAATATCCTTAACGTGTTGCTCTAATTTTTTCTTAAGCTGAGCTTTTTCTTTCGGGTCACTTTCTGTTTTACTCCTAAATCTATCTTCCGCTTCTTCCAGTTTTTCCAAAATATCCTGAAAAGCATTTTCTCGCTCATACAGCTTTTCAGTAAGTTCTTTATTGTTGGCCTGCAGCTGCAAGCAGAGTTTATGATAATACTCTTTCTGCTCTGCCAATCGCAGGACTTTTTTATATATATCTGATACTCTTTGGTCTATTTGCATATCCTCTAATGTATGCAAAGCAAATCAATTAACTTCTAATCTGTGCAGATAATTTAGTTTCGTAATCCTTCATTAAATTATCCATGAGCTTTGTGATTTCTTTATCTTTTAAGGTTTTGGTCGGATCCTCAAACACAAAACTAACTGCGTATGATTTCTTATCCGGTCCAAGCTGTTCCTCGCTTCGATAAACATCAAAAAGGTTGACAGACTTCAAAAGCTTCTTTCCTTGCTTCTTTGCTATCTGTACAATATCACTAAATTTTACAGAATTTTCAATAACTAAAGCTAAATCTCTTCGAACTGATGGAAATTTTGACATCGGCTCAAAGTGAATTTTCTGCTTTTTAAGGGTCTTAATCAGTGCTTTCCAATTCAAATCAGCATAGAAAACTTCAGACTTAATACCCATTGCCTTTGCAATCTTTGGTTGAACCATTCCAAATGTAGCTAACACTTGAGGTCCTCTATGATAACGCAAAGCAAAGGCATATGTTTCATCCGAATAAGCAGTCTCTTGAAGATTACTTAAGCCAAATCTGTTAAGCAAGTGATCAACTACTGCTTTCAAGCTATATACATCAACTTTAGTCTGCTTTGGATTTAACCAACTTTCACTACTGCGCATACCCGTCATAAACAAGCTCAGGTGCTGCTTCTCAATAAATTGGTCCTCCTCTTTACGGTATGATCTTCCAAATTCGAATAAACTCAAATCAGCATGCTGCCTATTCTGATTATGCTCCACAGCCATCAAACCAGAAATCAACATATCTGGTCGCATGATATCATGTGTAACATTAGAAGTATTATTCACATAAACCAATTCTTCATCTTGGTAAGGCAAAACAGATTTATACACTTCAGACATCTTCAGGCTGACCCCCATGATTTCATTGAAACCATTTCCTACTAATAGAGATGCTATCTCCGCTTGTACCTTTCTTGGATCTGGATGTTTTCCAACATTTACTGCCATCTTAAAATCAGCTGGCATAGGCACATTATTCAAGCCGTAAATTCTCAAAATTTCCTCTGCAACATCAGCTGGTCTGGTCACATCAGCTTTGTTAGTAGGTATCTTAACCGTAAATCCATCTGCAGTTTTGGTCGTCACATCCATTTCAAGCGCATCCATGATTTGGTGAATTTGCTCCTCTGGAATGTTGGTTCCAATAAGTTGATTGATATACTTATAAGTCAAACTAATTTCAACAGGCTGAATGGTTTCCGGATAATGATCAAAAATTTCAGATGAAACCTCACCTCCAGCTACTTCCGTGATCAAAATAGCCGCGCGCTTTAAAGCATGTACCGCTATATTCGGATCAGACCCTTTTTCAAAAACCTTAGCAGCATCTGTGCGCAAGTTGTGTTTCATACTACTTACCCTGACATATCCTGCGTTGAAATGCGCCGACTCTAAGAAAATACTTGTTGTAGTATCACTAACACCACTATTTAGACCGCCGTACACACCTGCAATACACATGCCTTTTCCATTGGCATCACAGATCATTAGGTCGTCCCCTCGAAGTTTAATTACGGATTCATCTAGTGCAACAAACTCCGTACCAGCGTCTACCGTTTTAACACGAATAGCCCCTCCTCCAATCTTATCTAAATCAAAAGCATGTAAGGGCTGACCCATATCATGCAAGATAAAGTTGGTTACATCCACCACATTATTAGTAGATTTAATCCCAATACTATTCAATCGCTGTTTCAACCAATCTGGAGATTCTTTCACCTCTAATCCCTCAATAAGCACGCCGGCATACCTAGGACAAGCATCAGCTTGTTCTATAGTCACTGGGATAACAGCCTTAGATCCTGCTTTAAATTCAGAAACATCCGGCAAGTTCACCTTGCCTGTAAATCCATTATTGATTCTTAGGCTTGCTGCTAAATCTTTAGCTACGCCCATATGACAAGTCGCATCAGACCTATTTGGTGTTAATCCGATTTCATAAACGATATCCGATTCCAAATCAAAGTAAGCGGAAGCCAGGGTACCTGCTTTTACTTCAGCAGGAAGCACCATAATGCCAGCATGGCTAGTTCCCAATCCTATTTCATCCTCTGCACAAATCATCCCCATGGACACTTCACCTCTGATTTTACCTTTTTTTATCTTAAAAGGCTCTCCTGATGTAGGATACAACAGGGTACCAACGGTAGCCACGACTACTTTTTGTCCTGCAGCCACATTGGGTGCGCCACAGACTATCTGAAGATCTTCCTCTCCACCAACATCAACTGTTGTTAAACTTAATTTGTCTGCGTTTGGATGACGCTCACAGGTCTTTACCTCCCCTATCACGAGCCCTTTCAATCCACCGGGTACACTCTCCACTTCTTCCATCCCTTCAACCTCCAAACCTATGTCTGTAAGGATATCTCCTATCTCTTCAGCAGGCATATCTAGATTCAAGTAGCTTTTTAGCCAACTTAGTGAAACTTTCATGTATTCCTGTATTAATTAGAATCCTCTAGAAGAGGATAAATTGGTCTATTTTAGAAGCCAAAAATATAATTTTCTGATGGTTTAATTGGTATTAGACAGCAAGAATATAAAAAAATGGGGCGTATGCAATTTGTTTTCATGCATACGCCCCATTTTTTTATTCTGCTTTCCTTTATTCAGTCAAATGAACTGCATTGACTTGAAAGACCTCTTTATCTGCGCCTCCCCTACTTACAAAGGCTACTACTTCACAGTTTTCAGCCACAAAATCTTCGTTTAATACTAAAGAAAACTCATTACTGACCACATTACCCACCTGTAAGGGTGCAATTGAATTTCCATTCGTAGATGTAAAGAAATCTCTTAGTACATGTTTATGCACATAATCTAGTTCTGTACCATCAGGTGTTATTTGTGCATCAACAATGCCATCCTCTAACAAGACAACCGTTAGAATTAAATCTTCATGGTCTACACTAGCTAATGGATTTAAATCTACCGTTACATTCGCTGTCCTATTACTATCATCGTATTCTGAAGTGATAAATACTTCTACCAGTAATTCTTCTTCTAAACGTTCCGCAACGGATGCAGCCCAATCACTGGCACCTTGTATAATATCTAATTGACTATCAAATAGTTTGCGATCAACATTAGCAGCTGGATAGGCCAATGGTGTACCTACAAAATTCATGTAAGCATTTGTACTTGTATTAAAAAATACTTGTGTTGAAGCGCCTGAAATTGGAAAAGCAAATCCTCCTGCATGTACTGCAATTGGAACCAATCTGCTCCCATATTGCTGTTTCATTCCATCAATTAAAGCAGCTCCTGCTGGACAATTCACACATTGCACACCAGTATATTCTTCAATCAATACATTCTTCACTTGTTCCTCCGTAGGATCAATAGGTGTCATATCCATTCCTACCACTGGCGGAATCTCTTCACAGCCAAAGCTGAAGGCTGCTAGTAATACAATTAGAAAGAGTTTGTTTTTCATCATCATTATTTTAAAAGCTTGTAGTTAAATTCGCTCGCACACCACTGAAGGCGGGTTCTAGACGGCATACGCCTCCAGAACATACTATCCCTTGAACCTGTTTAACATACCCGATGGATACGCGTGTTGGCCCCTTGATGTAAAACACATCAAACCTTGGATAGTGGATGGCCAATTTTTCACCAGAATCATCAGTTGGTGAATTTTTACCTGGAGCAACATTGAACATATCCGTCAAAGAAATGGAGAATTTGTTCGAGAAATTATACTCTAATCCCCCATAGATCCAATCTCCAAAATCATGTTTGACTCCTTTGTCTTCACCTGTAATCATGTATTGACCCTCGAATCTTACTGAGCGCTTTTTACTCAACTTGTAGAATACATCCACAAAAGGCGTAAAAGTTTCAACAATTGGCACACCTGGTTTGAACTCAAAGACTTCTTGGTTATAGGTTTGCATCTGCAAACCAGTAGTCAACTTGAATGTTCGTTTGGGTTTATAAGTATATTCAAAATAAAACTCATCGTAAAGTGGAGCATTGTCTAAAGTGACGATATGCGAATAACTGGCATTAAACAACATTTTTCGAGATGGCGCGTAACGTATATCCGCTTTCAATGCTAGTTCTCCTTTATCCTGAGTGGCAGGTGCATATCTTGCTAGGAGTCGATAAGTATGCGTTCTTGCCATAGGCGGTAAAAAGTTTACCAAACCGTTATTCAAAGTCTCTTGTGGGCGGGTTCTGAATCCAAAATTTTCCGTACGCTTGCCTTCTAGGGAAAGTCCCCAGCCTTTATTCGCATAGGATATTGAAGAGTAAAATACCGTTCCTTCTTCCCCTACGAATTGAGAACCTACAATCGTATCTCCAGTGAATTTAGAAACACGCTCTCCTTCCAAATCCACAATATTATCCTGTGTCTTGTAGGCTCCTTCAACATACCAGTTGAATTTCCCTGCAGTCAAAGTGTTATAAAAAGTAAAGGCGTAAGCATTATAGGTTGGAATGAACAAATCCTCTGGCAGATAATCACCAAGGGACGCGACCAAAGCATTCATTGAATTATCATCTAAGGTCCGTTTAACAAAGCCTAGTCCGGGTGCAAAGGTTAAATTCTTCTCTTCGTTTGGCATGTAGAATCCATCTAGATTCACACCTGATATCAAAGATTCATAGGAAGTAAATAATTGTTTTTGCTTTCCAGAAAATGCTTTCAAACTCCAATCCTCATTAATGGAATAAATGCCTCTAATACCGTATAGTGCATTATCAATGGGTAAACCACGTTCTTCATAAGAGCGATAAATTATTCCCGAACCAATCTGATCATAAAAATAACCTACGGTAAAATCCAGATTATCGATTTTCTTTCGAACATACCACAGTCCAATTCCTTCGCCAGAATAGGATGCTCTTGGATTACGTAAGTTTGAATTCTGGAAAAAATCGAATCGAATCCCAAAATCAAATCCCCAGTTCGAATAATTCAAATTCATCCAGGATTCAGACCCGAAGAATTGATGATCAAATTGTGGCGTATTAGAAGCTCCAATTAAAGAATCTCTTAAAAAGACATTTGCGTTGATGTGTAGTTTCCCACTTAGTCTTCCACCGTCATTTTGCGCAGTTATTCCCATCGAACAACTCAAAACCAATAAAAAAAGAATTGCGCGTTTCATTAACCTTATATTTTTGATGTGCAAATTCATATGTTGTAAAATTGGCAACAAGTTAAAGTATTCTGAAAAAATCCCTTAATTATCTTTTATTCATGTTAAATATTCTACAATCCACGCAATTAAATTTTCTTTTTTGCATTTCTTGTAGGTACTTTTGAAATAAAAATAATATAAGCCATGAAACTTAGATATTGTCTTACTGTTGCTTTGAGTCTTTTTGCTTTAGTTGCTTTTGCACAAAAGAAGCTTCCAAGTGCGAATGCTAAAACATTAAATGGGAAAACCATCAACCTATTAGATACTTATGGTCAACCGGATGATAAGTTAACGATAATTAGCTTCTGGGCAACTTGGTGTAAGCCTTGCCAAAATGAACTGGACGCTATTTCTTATCTATATGAAGATTGGCAAAATGACTATAATGCGGAGTTAGTAGCCATCACTATTGATACTAGAAGAAATATGGCACAAGTGGGTCCGATGGTGGAATCTAAAGGTTGGGAGTATACCATCCTTTCTGCTGAGCAAGCAGAGATGGAAAATGCCTTTAATTTCAACTTTATTCCACAGACTTTCTTAGTAGATAAAAAAGGGAATATTGTATATACGCATAGTAGCTACAATCCTGGAGATGAAGAAGAATTAGAAAAGTACCTTGAAAAGTACTCTAAACAATAAAATGAGGGGGACTAGCGTCCCCTTGCTTTTTTCTGTATTTTTGTACTATGATTAGATTTATACAACATACATTGATCATTGCTCTTGTTGGAAGTATTTCTTTCAGCCAGGTAGGTGTTCTATTGTATGATGTATACTGTCATTGTAAAAAAGAAAGCTCTTCTCATCTACATATGGCTTTCGGTCATATGGAAGATGAACAAGCTTCTTGCGCGATGAGCAGCGCTTGTTGTTCGACTCAAAAAAGCTGCACTAATGCACCGGCTGGTGAACCATGTGAAAAGAAAGAAATTACCTTTCTACAACTCGATTTGGCTAAAGAGATCATTGAGAAGTCTGAATTCAGACTAGATGATTTCCTGTTCGTTAAGGTACTTTCACCTATTTATCACATACCAAATATGCTTAGTGCTAAGCTATCTAATCATAGTCAAATTGACTTTGATCATAATAGCCACCCTATACGAAGGCATACACAGGCCTTTATCCAACAATACTTGTGTTAGATTTCAACTAATGTCAATCTCATAAATCCCGCCTTCCTACCCTTGTAGAAGGCTAGACATTATTTTAGGAATTTAAACACAATCATGAAACGATATATTATCGCCATTTTGATGAGTCTTAGTTTTGGCTCCCTAATGGCACAAGTAGATTACATTGCTGGGAAAGTTGTAGATGAATCAGGTGAACTCTTACCTGGAGCAACTATTCATTGGAAAAACACCAACACAGGAACTGTAGCCTTTGATGGCACCTTTGAACTAAGTCTATCTGAAGAGTCAGATACCCTTGTCGTTAGTTTTGTAGGCTTTAATAATTTTGAAGAAAAAGTTACCGAAGGAACGGACCTAGTTATTAGCTTATCATCTAATACTCAATTACAAGAATTTGAAGTTAGAGATGGTAGAGGTGATAATTATGTATCCACCTTACAAACGGCTAATATTGAATTCATTGGTGAAGGTGAGTTAAGAAAAGCTGCCTGCTGTTCACTTGCAGAAAGTTTTGAAACGAATGGTACCGTTGATGTCAGTTATTCAGATGCTGTTACTGGTGCGAAAGAAGTCAAAATGCTAGGGCTAAGTGGCGCTTATACCCAATTATTAGCGGAGAAAAGACCTTTAGCCAAAGGTTTGGGTTCTTCTCAACTTTTTGATTACTATCCTGGAACATGGGTAAAAGGCATTCAACTGAGTAAAGGTATTGGTACCGTTGAAAATGGATTTGATAATATTGCTGGTCAAATCAACTTTGAATTGGCAAAGCCTTGGGAAGATGATAAAGTTTTCTTGAATACTTTCATCAATTCCTACGGAAGAATGGAGGCCAATCTTCATTTGAATTATCCAATGACAGACAAGTGGAGTATGGGGGCATTACTACATGCTTCAGGAAACAGAAACCAAACAGACGGTAATGCCGATCTATTCTTGGACACTCCTCAGAAAACTAATCTGAATGGATTATACCGGATTTTCTATAGAGGTAACTATTTAAAATCTCAGCTCAATTTCCACTATATCAATAGTCAAACACTTTCTGGGCAAGTCAACATGGGATTAGCTGATCCTTATCTAGTTGATTTAGATAATGAAAGATTAGACTTATTTGGAAAAGTTGGATATGTAGGATTTGAGGACCCAGAAAAATCCATAGGATTCATTTATAATTTAACTCGACATAATTTGAATGAAAGCTATGGTAGGCTGAGACCTAGAACAGGTCAACAAGACTATGCTTATGGAAACTTTATGTTTATTAGTAAGCCAGGACCAAATTCAAAAATATCGACTGGATTTTCAGCCACCTATTCTAATCTGAATAGTACTTTAATGGATCTGGATTATGACTTAAATGAACAACAAGCTGGGGTGTTTTTTGATTTTTCAACAACCTTTAAGGATAAGTTTGAACCATCAGATTCAGAGACCATTACTTATTCAACAAATGATAAAGGTTCATTCTTAGAGCATGCTGGCCTTATTGCAGGACTAAGAGTGGATCAACATAATTTATATGGGCTACTTATAAGTCCAAGAGTAAGTATGAAATATAATTTCAACGAGAAGTCAGTCATCCGTCTTAACGCTGGGAAAGGATACAAGACACCTTATATTTTCTCTGAAAACGTAGGATTATTAGCTACTAATGCTAGTTTCTATATTGATGAGGACTTAGATATGGAAGAAGCATGGAATATAGGAGCTAACTTCACTAATGAAATCAATTTAAAAGGGAGAACTTTTGTCATTAATGCTGATGCATACTACAGTATTTTCCAAAACAAAATTGTTTTGGATATGGAGCAAGCGTATAATGAAGTTCATTTTTACAATCAATTAGATGAAACTCGTTCTCTATACTTCCTAGTGATGGCTAATCTAGAGCTCAACAAAAACTTGAGACTTCGTGGAGCCTATAAGTTTAATCACTATGAAGTTGGTTTCGAGAATGGACTTAGAACACCTCCGCTTTTCGCTAAGAATAGAGGTCTAATAACTTTAGAGTATACTAGTAATAGAGAAATTTGGGATTTTAATCTAAGTACTCAATTAGTGGGTAAACAAAGGTTTGCCTCGATGAATGGCGTATCAGAAGAAATCAATATGGACCCATTCACAGGCGAAACGCCAGCCTTTCAATTGATTAACATCCATATTAATAAGAAATTCACGGATAAATTCGAAGCCTATATTGGAGGTGAAAACTTGACTAATTTCACTCAAAAAAATGCCATTATTGACTTCGAGAATCCGTTCAGTAATTATTTTAATGCATCACAGATCTATGCACCTACATTAGGGATAAGAGCTTATGTAGGTATGCGTTGGATTATTAAATAAACAGAATATGAAAAAATTAGGATTATTATTTGGCCTTATGCTTGTTGCTAGCTTGAGCTTTGGTCAAACCAAAAAGGCTAAAATTGTTACAACAGCTCAATGTGGTATGTGTAAGCAAACTATTGAAAAAGCTGTAAATAGCTTAGATGGTATTGAAACTGCAGAATTGGATGTTACTTCCAAAAAATTGAGAGTGAAGTACGATATGTCTAAAATCACTTTAGATGCCATTCGTCAAAAAGTAGCGTCAGTAGGTTATCAGGCTGATGATGTGAAAGCCAACCAAAAGGCATATGACAATCTACCACCCTGTTGTCAACTCGGTGGACATGATCACAAATAAGAAAAAAGGTGCTTTAAATGTTTAAAGCACCTTTTTTGTATTTTGCAAAGAAAAAAATGACTCTTCAAGCGCTAGCCGAACAGGTTTGCAGAATTGCTATTCAAGCTGGACATGCTATAATGGAAATTTACGACCATGTATCTGATGTTGAGGTCGTCAATAAAGCAGATCAATCGCCTCTAACCATAGCCGATCAAAAGTCTAATGAAATCATTTGTTTTCATTTAAATAAACTCGAATCAAAATATCCGATCATCTCGGAAGAGAACAAACAGATATCCTACGAAGAAAGAAAAACCTGGACTAGATGCTGGCTGGTAGATCCCTTAGACGGCACTAAGGAATTCATCAAAAGGAATGGAGACTTTACTGTAAATATTGCATTGGTAGAAAATCAAACTGTCATTCTAGGAGTAGTGTACATACCCGTGACTGGTGCGTGTTTCTATGGTATAAAAAATGAAGGTGCATTCCAATTTAGTCCAACTGGGGATCATCTCAAACTAGAAGCCCATGCGTTCCAAAGCTCGGATTCAGGACTCAAATTTGTATGCTCTAGATCCCACATGAGTGAAGCAACACAGGCTTTTGTTCAACAGTATCAGGATCCCGAATTTATAGCTCGTGGATCTTCCCTGAAATTTCTAACTATTGCTCAAAACGAAGCGCATATCTATCCCCGATTAGCTCCTACTATGGAATGGGATACTGCAGCTGCACAGATTATCTTAGAGGAAGCAGGTGGATCGGTTACTCAACAAGATGGTAGTCCCATGCGATATAATAAAGCAGATTTATTGAATCCATTCTTCATAGCTAAAGGCAATCAAATCAACTAAAGCAATGAAACAGTTAGCCGCAGTAATCATCACTAAAAACGAGGAGACTAATATCGAAAGATGTATCACAAGTATACTTCCTGTTACATCGGAAGTATTAGTGATTGATTCTGGCTCTACTGATCAAACTATTCCTTTAGCTAAATCCCTAGGAGCTCAGGTCATTGAAACCGATTGGAAAGGGTATGCTGCGACCAAAAATTTTGGACATACTCAAACTACTGCGGATTGGATACTATCTATTGATGCCGATGAAGTATTAACGCCAGCACTCCAACAGGAATTAAAAGAATTGACTTTAGAAGATGATACCGTTTATACTTTAAACAGAATCACCAACTATTGTGGGCAGTGGATCAAACACTCCGGTTGGTTTCCAGATAGAAAGATCCGAGTTTTTAACAAAAGCCAAATCTATTGGCAGGGTGACTTTGTTCACGAAACCCTTTTCCTGCCTGAGCAGACTAAAGTAAAAAACCTAAAAGGCTTATTAGAACACTACTCCTACAAATCACTCGATGATCATTGGCAAAGACTAAACAAATATGCTGAACTGTCAGCCCAAGAATTATTCCATAAGGGTAAAAAACCCTCTTGGGCAAAACTATACCTAGCACCAGGTTTCAGATTCTTTAGAACTCTGGTATTGAAACTAGGTTTCCTTGATGGAAAAGCTGGTTGGATCATCAGTAAAAGAAATGCCTACCTGGTACATACGAAATACCGATTACTGCGTTCCTATCTAAAAACAAAAAATGAATAAGCTCAACATTTTACATATCTCTACTGCATCCACCTGGAGGGGAGGAGAGCAACAAGTGGCCTACTTGATGGAGGAGTTGAGTCAAAAAAACATTCAACAAGCCGTTTTTTGTATCAAAAATGGGGCATTCCACCAATATGCCGATGCAAAAGGATTTCAGACCATCCCCTTCAAAAAAGGGTTTTCCGTCAATCCACTAGTAGCTAGAAAATTAGCTCAAACAGTCCAAAAGAACCAGATCAATCTTATTCATACCCACGATAGTCATGCACATAGTTTTGCCATATTAGCCACTCGATTTTTTGGAATGCATGTTCCTTTGGTGGTGTCTAGAAGAGTCGATTTCCCTATCAGCAAAAATCAATTTTCGCTACGTAAATACAGCGATCCCGCAGTTAAGCGAATTCTTTGTGTATCCAACGAAATCAGATCCATAGTACTTCAAGATATTCCAAATCCCGATCTAGTCTCTACTGTATACTCTGGTATTGATTTAAGTAAATGGTCCAATCCATCTTCGAATAAGCTAAGAGAAGCGTATAATATATCATCCAAGCAACCACTTATTGTCAATGTAGGTGCTCTTGCTGACCACAAGGACCAAATCACTTTTGTAGAAACTATAGCCCTAATTCATGCTAATTATCCAGATGCACGAGCTTTGATCATAGGCAAGGATCAAGGAGAAAAAAATGCTCTTGAAGATAGAATTAGGGCCTTATCTTTAGAGGGAATCATACAGTTAACTGGATTCAGATCGGATATACCTAGTGTTTTATCTGATGCAGATGTATTTTTGTTTACCTCAAAAACAGAAGGTCTAGGGACCTCCATCTTAGATGCTTTTGCTGCAAAAGTTCCTGTAGTGAGCACGCCTGCAGGGGGCATACCTGAATTGGTCATTCATGAACAAACTGGCTTAGTTGGTGGAATCAAAAATCCTAGTCAGTTAGCAGAACAGGTTATTCGATTGTTAGAGGAGCCAGCATTAGTACAGCAATTAATAGCAGGTGCAAACCAGCATCTACAACAGCTTACTAAAGAACAAACTGCCGAGCAAACCCTTAAGGTTTATCAGCAGATTCTTGATCAACAGCATCCTTAAAATAGGTATGAATTTTAACAGCTAAGGATGTCCCTATGACATCGGTTAAATCACTAACTAGCGCTTTCTTGATTTGTTTAACGGATCCAAAATGAGTCAATAATTTATCAGCCGTCTTAGCCCCTACCCCAGGGATGCTGGTTAGCTCAGTCTGCGTCAGGTCTTTAGAGCGTTTATCCCTGTGAAAGGTAATGGCAAAACGGTGTGCCTCATTTCTGGCATGTTGAATCAACTTTAGAGATTCAGACTTTTTATTGATATAGAGCGGAATTGAATCTCCAGGGAAAAAGATCTCCTCTAAGCGTTTGGCTATTCCAATTACGGTCATTTTGTTTTCTAGACCCAACTTTTTGATGGCTTTCATGGAAGAGCTCAATTGCCCCTTTCCGCCATCGATAATGACTAATTGAGGCAAGGATTCATCTTCTTCCACAAGCCGTTTGTACCTGCGGTAAACCACTTCTTCCATAGAGGCAAAGTCGTTTGGTCCTTCTACTGTCTTAACATTGAAATGTCTGTAATCCTTTTTGGATGGTTTAGCATTTTTAAATACCACACAAGACGAAACAGGAAAGGCACCTTGAAAATTGGAATTATCGAAACATTCTATATGCAGGGGTACCTCATCCATTTGCAGATCACTTTGTAGTGTTTTAAGTATCCGTTCGGTATGCGTTTGCTTTTTAACCCTTGTTGCTTGATCCTTCTGCTGTTTCAATATGAAATAGCGCACATTCTTTTCAGACAGTTCAATCAGCTTTTTCTTTTCCCCAATTTTTGGAACAGTCACTTGCACATCATCTTCTTTGAAAAAGACTTCAAAAGGAACCAGAATTTCTTTAGACATGGAATTAAAGCGACTTCGGATTTCTGGAATGGTGAAGGTTAAGATATCCAAATCTTCTTCCTCCAAATTCTTGACTACCTCTTGGGTATAGGTATTGATAATTGCGCCGTTAATGATCTTTATATAATTGACAAAGGCGACATCTTCAGTGCTTTCAATAGAGAAGACATCCACATCTTGAATGGTTTGACTAACCACCATAGATTTACCTTGGTAATCTTCAAAGGCAACTAATTTTTCTTTGATAGATTGAGCTTGCTCAAACTCTAATTGCTCTGCATGTACGCGCATCTTTTCTGTAAAATGCCGTTTTACATGCCCGAAATTACCTTTTAAGATATTTTTGATTTGCTCTATCTTTTCATCATAATCTTCTACAGCCTCCAGTCCAGTACAAGGACCTTTACAATTCTTAATGTGGTATTCCAAGCATAATTTATATTTACCAGACTGAATCAGTTCATCTGAAAGATTGTAGGAGCAGGTGCGCAAGGGGAAAAGTACCTTGATGAGGTCGAGTAAAATCTTTATTCTTGCTTTTGAAGTGTAAGGACCAAAATAAGTGGAGCCATCTCGGATGACTTTGCGCGTAATAAAGACCCTTGGAAAACGCTCTTTCTTGATGCAAATATAGGAATAGCTTTTCCCATCTTTTAAACTAACATTATATCGAGGTTGCAGCTTCTTGATGAGGGTGTTTTCCAGCAGTAAGGCATCAGTCTCTGTTTCCACAATAACAAACTCTAACTTCTGAGCTTGCTTTACCATAATTCTGGTCTTATTCGCTTGATGCTTTTTATCTCCAAAATAGGAAGCTATTCTATTCCTTAGGTTTTTAGCTTTACCCACGTATATGATTACACCATCGGAATCAATGTACTTATATACTCCAGGTTCTCTTGGAATATTTGGTAATAATGCCTTGTAATCATTAATTGTCATACCTAAGAGAATACAAAATTACTAAATGTCTGATGTCCAACTAATATCCTAATTTTTAGGTATTACTTTTGTTATAGATTTTGAATAATATGTACCTATAAAGTACCCACTCCAAGAAAATCAAATAGTTTTCCCACAAGCCGAGATTAGATTGCTGTTGACAGCGGAGAAAATTTATTTGAAGAACTTAAACAAACACCATGTCTGGATTTCTATTCGTTAAGCAGATTTCAAAGATCAAATCTGGGTCTCAATATAATAATCTTTTATTACAGGAGCCTTTCTGTAATGTAAAATCAACCTTTATTAGTGCGTCGATGCAGAAGGAAATTAAAAATACTACTGTGATCTATATCGATGATAAAAACTATAATAAGGGGAATATGGTGGTCCTAGATCCAGAGACAGGCCTTCCCATTT
>CAJXMP010000010.1 GCA_913056515.1 uncultured Lewinella sp. | reverse complement strand
AGATACAGTACTGCTCAAGTCGACAGCAGCCGTCACACAGTCTAAAATATCATCAGACACTGCTTCTACTGTTGGTGGTGTAACATCCTCGAAAATTTCAATATTTTCTAAGGAAGAACAGCCATTATCATTGTCTAATACTTCAAGTATAAATATTCCGCTAGAGCCAATCTGCGCCGTTGGCGTGCCTTGTCCAGTCAATATTAACACACCAGTTGAGTCTATCCAGTTGTAAGCATAATTAGCTCCACCACCAGCTACACTACCGTTGAGGGTTATATTCGTTTCCAAACAAGTAATTTCATCACTGGATGAAGTAATACTTACTACAGGTTCATTGATATCTTCTACTACCTCCACTCCAGCACTAGAAACACAACCATTATCATTATTTAAAATTTCTAAGGTATAATCTCCAGATACATCTACTGTTGGATTCAATTGATTAGCTCCTGAAACTATATTTCCATCAGCTGTAGTCCAACTATACGTATAATTAGGCCCAGTACTAGATCCAGTAGCATCAATCTCTACTGTAGTATCAGCACAAGTCAATTCATCTACATCTGCTACTAAGACATCTGGTAAGCTTATATCTTGCTCTACTGTTATTTCATCTGTTGTGACACAGCCATTTTCAACATTTTCAACGGTCACTTGATAAGTACCTGGAGTCGTCACGCTTAATTCACTCGAAGACTCTCCAACAATGGGTTGACCTGATGCATCTACCCAATTATAAGTCGCTGTATCAACCTGACTAACCGATGTTGTAATATCAACTTCTGTTAGTGCACAACTAAGTGTCTCAGATACCGCTAAACTAACTTCTGGTAATACCACATCTTCTAATACCTCAACCGTATTACTGTTCACACAGCCATTGTCATTATCTACCACTTCAAGGGTATATGTTCCAACAGACTGTACCGTAGTAGTAGCATTAGTTGCTCCACTGATGGCTTGATTATTCGTATCGTACCATTGGTAGCTAAATGTAGTTCCTGAACCAGATACAGTACTGCTCAAGTCGACAGCAGCCGTTACACAATCTAAAATATCATCAGACACCGCTTCCACTGTTGGTGGTGTAACATCCTCGAAAATTTCAATATTTTCTGTAGAAGAACAACCATTTCCATTGTCGGTTACTTCTAGATAATAAACCCCACTTGAACCCACCAAAGCAGAAATTGTTCCCTGGCCAGATAGTATCAATACGCCACCTGTACCGGACCAATTATAGGTATAGTCAGGACCAGTTCCACTTACACTTCCGGTAAGTGTAGCGCTCGTTTCAACACAAGTTAATTCATCGATAGAAGATGAAATTCCAACTGTAGGTGCATCCGAATTTTCTTGCACTTCTACGCTTGCACTTGAGCTACATCCATTCGATATATCTGTAACCTCTAATTGATAGGTTCCAGCTGCATCAATCACTGGTGTAGTTGTGCTTGATCCACTAACAATATTTCCGTCCGGAGTTGTCCAATCCAAATCAAAGCCTGTACCCGAATCTGACCCAGAACCATCTAACGTAAGATCGAGAATGATACAAGTTAAGGTATCTCCTAATCCTGCGTCTACTTGAGGCACTTCAACATCTTCACCAACTAGGACTTCTTCATTTTCAATACACCCATTTGAATTATTGGTGATTTGAACGGTATAAGTCCCTGGAGCATCTACCAATGGTGTTAAACTGGTCGCACCTGAAACAATCTGACCGTCCGCAGTAGTCCAAGAAAAATCTAATGTATTAACTGGAACATCCGTTTGGATGCCTGTAATATTCAATGTATCAACTGTACAAGTTAAGGTATGATCATCTGCATTAACTGTTGCAATTCCTGCAGTATCAATAGCAATAGATAATTCAGCTGTTTGCACACAATTATTTTCATCCGTTACACTCACCTCAAAATCACCCGGCACAGCTGAATTAAATTGATTTCCTGTATCTCCATTACTCCAATCAAAGGTATACGTTTGACCAGTCCCGCCACTTGCACTTGCAATGGCCGAAGCTTCAGGTTCAATACAATTAATATCGACAATATCACTAATGTTTATAAGAATAGAGTCAGGTTGATCTAATACTGTTGAAGCGCTTGAAATACATCCATTTGCATCAGTCACAGTAACGGTGTATCCTCCTGCATCTAATCCAGTAGGATTATTACCCAGAACTCCAGCAACAGACCAATCATATTGGTATGGTGAAGTACCTGTATTGACCAAAACATCAATCGCTCCAGACTGGTCATTAAAACAGGATAAATCCGTAGTTCCTAAACTAAAATCTACAGCAGTCTCTGTTACAATTGAGCTTCCACTTACCGATCCCACACAGGTATTATCCAAATCCGTAACTGAAAGTAAATTATAAGTCCCTACTTCCGATACATTTAATACATATGGATTATCAGAAGTGGTAATCAAAGTTTGTTCAACGCCATCAAGCGTATAACTCACCTCCCATGGTCCTGAACCAGTTAAATCAATATTAACTGGTACGGAGCCACCTTGGCCAGTACACAATACGCCATCACCGTCTATAAAGGCAGTAGGTGGTGTTGCAACTAAAACTTGAACAGAATCATTATTTTCTTGATTACAAGCATCTGTAACAGTTACTGAATATAAGTCACTTGTACTTGGACTTACTTGTATGGAGGAGCTTGTTTCTCCGGTATTCCAAAGATAAGTGAAGGCACCAGTGCCATTAATTCCTGTTGCCTCTAGGGTAACAGACTCTCCTGGACATACCGTTTGATCACTAGTAAGGGCTAATTCAACAGGGACTTGATCATTAATCTCAAAGTCAATAAAGTTACTTGTACAAGAACAAGATTCATCTATAATTAATCGCAGTAATTCGGATCCCTCCGTTATATCATCCGCTATTAAGTCCATTGGAATCTGAACACAGCTTTGTCCCGCTGGAATAGTGATTGTTGTCGGTAGTGCAGTAAAATCAACTCCAGGAGTAGCCGTACTAATAGGATCAATGGAATAGGATACATCTAAAGGATTAGCAGTATCATCCGCATCTAATCGACAGACTTCTAAATAGGCATCATCACAACCTTCTGAGCCACTAGCCAAGTTGGTTGTAGGATTATTAAATTCCGCCAATACTTGATCACCACTATTAAAACTATTTGAAGCTAGAAATACAGCAGAATCAAAATGTCTATCGTATACATCCCCTACTGCAAGCTTAATATGATAAGTCTGACAAGGCTGAACTACTGCTACTGCTTCTAATAATACCGTAAAGCCATCGAATTCAAGTTCTGATATCCCCGGTTGAGTACCTAAAGGGTTACCATTACATCTAAAACCAGTATTGGTTGCTGGAATGGTATTTGAAACATAATATGCAGGGTTATTTACATGATTGACATTATTAATGGAAACAGCCTGTCCAGTAGGAAGTGCTGCAATATTAATAGCATTGTTAGAAAATGTTCCATTGATACCAGGTCCACTTAAGAAAAATCCAAAAGCATCATTATAATTTGAATTGGAATAATCACAGTATTCTTCTGAAGCAAAAACATATTTAAATCGTATAGTATCCGTTGTAGGTACAAAGTCAAACTCTAAAATAGATGCATCATATACCAAAGGTGTATTTGCAATAATTTCTAAGTCCGGATCTCCTGCTGTATTTAATGCATTACCTGCATTTGTAATTGTATTTGGTCCAGGAGCATTGGTTAGATTTCCTGAGGAAAGCATAACCCCATCCATAACCCCTAAGGTGTTTAAGCCATTATCAAAGGATCCACTGGATTGCGTATGACCAGTATAGCTAATATTATTAGTATCATAACAATCTCCACCAATAAAAACATCATTGACCAATATATCAGTAGGCACATATGGATTCACGGTTAGCACAGCCATCTTGTTAATCGTCTCAACTTCTGGCTCTATCCATTCGATACTAATTAATACTTTAGACTGGAGTAACTTTCCTCCCTTTTGGATGTGTATTTTGGTATCATACCCTCCTTCAAAAACTATGCTTCCAGGGAACTCCTCCGGTAAAGGCATACCATCTTGGCTTATTCCAAATGTACCGTCTCCTTCTACAAAGACATAGGTACAACGGTACCACTTTTCCTTAGCTATATCAACTAAAGAAAGCTCCAATGATTGATCTACATTATATTCATATCGAATGACACCCTGACCAACAGATAAAGTTTGAGATACTACACTCCAATCCTTAGCAGATTGAGCATAGATAGGGTCTGGCATTTGGATAATTGATAGCAATATCAATACAGCCATTAATCGTAGATAAAAGGTTTTTTGTAAGTCCCTCATAATACTTGTGTTATTGAACAAACGAGGGTCTGTAGCCAGATAACTGGTTGAGCTTTAGGTAGTTTGGATTTTTTGACATAGGGTACATATTATAAAAGAGGTATATGATAATTTACTATCTAATAGGGATTTGCAAAAGCAGCTTTTACAATTTTATCGCAAAATCTTACCCTTTTGTCTTCCCCAATTCACTATATTTTGAAAAAAATTCAAGCAAATGATAAAAAAGTTAGTTTTCATCTCAATTAGCCTATTCATTTTTATAGGCCTTTCTGTTGCACAAAAGGTTGATACTGAGCAACTAAAAGGTATAAATATTAGAAATGTGGGACCCGCAGGAATGAGTGGTCGAGTGACCTGTATCGACGTTGTTTTGGATCATCCTGACCACATTTATGTTGGAACAGCATCTGGAGGAGTTTGGGAATCTACCAATGGTGGAATCAACTGGAAGCCTATCTTTGATGACCAAGATTTACAAGCCATTGGATCCATTGCCATCAATCAACAGAATCCAAATGAAATTTGGGTTGGAACTGGAGAAGGTAATCCCAGAAACTCTATGAATACTGGACGAGGTATTTACCGTAGTATTGATGGAGGGAAAAATTGGGAAATGATGGGATTGCAAAACACTAGAACCATCCACCGTATTATTATACACCCTCAAAACCCAGACATCATTATTGCAGGTTCTCTAGGGTCCATTTGGGGGCCTAATCCAGAAAGAGGTGTATACCGCTCTGAGGACGGAGGAGAGTCTTGGAAAAAAGTCTTATATGAAGATCAAGAAACTGGTTGTGCAGATTTAGTTATTGATCCGAATAACCCAGATAAACTCATCGCAGCTATGTGGACTTTTGGAAGAAAGCCATGGACCTTCAACTCAGGTGGAGCTGGATCTGGTATTTACATCAGTTACGATGCTGGTTTAAGTTGGGAAAAGAAAACCGAAGAGGACGGCCTACCCAAAGGAGACCTTGGACGTATTGGTTTATCTTTTGCCCCTTCTAAAAAAGATATGGTTTATGCACTCGTAGAAGCTAAAACAAATGGCCTATACAAATCGATAGACGGAGGTGAAAACTGGTTTATGGTATCCGAAGAAAATATTGGTGGCAGACCATTTTACTACTCAGATATATTCGTTGATCCTTCCAATGAGAATAGGATCTTCAATCTACATTCAACCATGACTTTATCAGAAGATGGTGGTAAGACCTTTTCTCAACTACTAGGCTATGTAGGTTTCACAGGTGTACACCCAGATCACCACGCATTTTGGATTCATCCATCCAATCCAGACTATATAATAGAGGGTAATGATGGAGGATTAAACATATCTAGAGATAGAGGACAATCTTGGCAATTCATCAACAACCTACCTGTAGGTCAATTCTACCATGTGAATTACGATATGGCTATACCTTACAATATCATGGGTGGTATGCAGGATAATGGATCTTGGGTAGGACCAAGTTCTACATGGAAAAGAGGTGGCATCCGAAATTCGGACTGGCAGGAAGTCTTTTTTGGAGATGGTTTTGATGTAGTTCCGCATCCGTCCAACCCAGATATAGTTTATGCTATGTCCCAAGGTGGAAATGTAGCTAGAATAAATAAGGTTACTGGTAAAAATAATTTCATCAAACCCGTGCACCCAGAGGGAGATGAGCTCAGATTCAATTGGGATGCAGCTATAGCTCAGGATCCATTTAATGATTGTGGTCTGTATTACGGCTCTCAATTTGTGCACTACAGCACAGATTGTGGAAATAGCTGGGAGATCATTTCACCTGATCTAACTACTAATGATAGCCTCAAACAATTGCAGCATCTATCCGGTGGATTAACTATTGATGATACACAAGCAGAGAATCATACTACTATCATTGCAATCGAACCATCTCCTGTTGATAATCAAGTCATTTGGGTAGGAACAGATGATGGCCACCTACAATTAACCACAGATGGAGGGCAAAGCTGGAAAGAATTATCAGATGAACTTCCAGGCTTTGAAGCAGGTAGTTGGATACCACAAGTTTTTGCGTCAACACGAAATGCCGGAGAAGCATTCGTCGTGGTTAATGATTATCGTCGAAATAACTGGGATTCTTATCTGTACCATACTACTAATTATGGGAAAAAATTCGAACGCTTAATTACAAATCCTGATGTAGATGGATATGTTCAGTCTTTTGTGCAAGATCCACAAGTTGAAAATCTACTATTTGCAGGAACAGACTACGGTTTATACTTCTCTATTGATAAAGGAGATACTTGGACCAAATGGACCAATAATTATCCTTCAGTCCCAACAAGAGACTTGAAAATTCATCCTAGAGAACATGACCTAATCATAGGAACTTTTGGTAGAGCGTTCTGGGTCCTAGATGATATTATTCCATTTAGAGAATTGGCAGAATCAGCTGGATCGGTTTTAGACAAACCTATGCATGCCTTTGCAGCTAAACATGCCTATATGGTTGAAGGAGTTCGCTCTGTAACAGGTGCTCGCTTTATTGCGGATGCCGAATATGATGCGACTAACAAGTCCTATATGCCAAGCCTTAGATTATGGATTCATCCAGATTCAGTAGCGGAAAAAAGTAAGGATAAAATAAAAATTCAGGTGAAAGATGATTCTGGAGAAATCATAAGAACATACACCAGAAATGCGCAAAAAGGCATCAATAATATAAGATGGTCAATGGAAATGGACGGGGTAAGATTCATTTCTAGAAGGCCAACAAGAAAAGATAGTGATCTGCCAGGCGGCATGCGCGTTGCTCCTGGCAACTATGAATTGGTTTTCTCTTATAAAGATCAGAAGGATTCTACTACCATTGAATTACTTCCCGATCCACGCTATCCGTTTGATCAAGCAGGACATGATGCTAGTATAGCCTATGCAGAACAAGTCTATGAAACCATAGACCTAGGATACCGAGCTTTTGAGCAAATGAAAGCAGACAAGAAAGCCATCAAGCAAGTCAAGAATATGTATTATCAATTTGACAAGGACACTAAGACTACGCTTGATTCCTTGATTAAAGAGATTAACACAGAAATGGCTGATATAGAAGAGCTTTTCATGCAAGAAGAAGGATTGAAGGGCATACAAAGAGAGAATAACAACATCTCTGGCTATGTCTGGATGACCATGCGCTACATGGGTGATTCCGATTGGTCTCAAGGGCCTTCGCAGATGACTCAAGTGATGTATAAAAAGTTAGAAGATTCCATACAAGAAGCCGTAGACCGAATAGATAGTTTACATGCCAATCAATGGAAAACCTTCACCGATACGGTTGAAAATGCACCGAAAACGCTATTTGAAGCGCGAGAAGCATTGAATTAAAAAAAAGGGCGATGATTAATCATCGCCCTTTTTTTTATCTAATTACTTTTGATGTCCAGGTAGTCTCACCCGATTTAATCTGTATAAAATATACTCCCGCTGGCCAATCGCCTAAGTCGAGTTCCTCCTGCGTTCTATTGGATTCAAATTGCATCAAGATCCGTCCATGCATATCAACTAATCGTATCTCATCCATTTTTGCACCACTGACAAATAAAACACCATCAGTAGGGTTAGGATAAACAATAAAAGCATTAGGATCTGCTACCTGATTGACGCCAGTCAAGAATGAATTGACTTGTACTTCTTTGATAAATGTACTACTACATCCAGCTGCATCCGTCAACGTTAAGGTTAGCAAATAGTTACCTGCACTTGTATAGGTATGGCTAGGTTCAATCTCTGATGATGTATTTCCATCTCCAAAATCCCATTCGACTGTTTCATAATCCCCTGTCCAAGTAGCCATCGGATTGATCGTAGGATATTCAGTAACGATATTGAATTGATCTTGACTCAAGGCTATATCATCGATGCTTACCGCTCCAGTGCCATCCGCTGTTAAATCCACTTGGAATACACCACACTCTACATCACGCTCAATAACAAAGTCATAAAAGAAATAATACCAATCGGCTACTTGAGCGCCATTATCAAGCCCAGAAAGAATATCTAACAAATCTCCACCCGTTGAATAAGGTAAATCAAAATCATGAGCCATTAGCTTAGCTGCTCCAGTGAATAATTCGACATCATATCGATCATTTGCCTCTAGTTCTATACCCACAAAGATCTCATTCACTCCTGCAGCAACAATGTTTACAATAGACTTAACAATTTCTCCATCCTCATCATAAACACGGACAATGATGGTACCTCCATTGGAAGAATTAACCTTCATGGATCTTAAAAAAGCATCTTCAGAAGCTTGGATAGCCAAACCCTTACCTGCCCCATTATCAATAGATTGATAAGCCTGATCGATTTTTGCACCATAGGTACCTCCTAGTAATGCTTTAGCATATACTGTTTTCTCTGGCTCATCCATTTCAATATTCAACACTGTACCCGTACCAATCTGATTTAAAAGATTTTCATCGGAGTACCACTCAAATTTACCCGCTGTAGATCCATCTAAACTTCCAATAACACTCACCGTACTTCCAATACATGGTGCAATGGTGCTCGTTTCAAAAGAAGCAGGATAATCCGCTACATGCTCTACACGAGTTACTATCCTATTATTTAATGGACGTTGATCAATGCCCGTATCCATCAAAAACCCTTCTACAGACAGATAATGAACACCCAAAGCGGTACTCATAGAGTCTGTATCAAAAAAGTAGCGTGCACCAGGTGCTAAGACTACATCTTCAAACAACCAAGATTGCGTATCTCCAGCAAATTCAGCTACTATTTCAAATCCAGCTAAGGTATCTAAACCACCATTTTCTATACCTATAGAAAATCCAATAGTACCTTCACATTGATAATTATTAGTCTCTAGTCCAAACAACATTAAATCTGTATTGACTGAAGGATCAGCAGGACTAAGTCCCTGTCCCAATAGATACTCGTAAGCAGCAAATACATCTATAATACCCATGCCAAATACATTATCCTCCCCTGGAGCACCCATATCCACCGCTGTATAGTATAAAGCTAGTTTGAGTTCTTCACCACTCAAATATGGAAATGCCTCTTTCAATAGCATCAATGCTCCTGCAACATGCGGCGCTGCCATCGAGGTACCACTTTTATATCCGTACATATTGCCAGGCTCACAAGATCGTACAGATTGACCCGGTGCAGATACCTCTGGTTTTATATATAAAGAAGAATCAGTAGAAAAGCATTGGGAAGGACCTCTACTCGAAAAGTTGGTAATATCTGTTCCTGAATTATTCAAAGCACCTACGGCAAAGGTATTGACCAAACCCATATTTAAGTTCTTTGGGTTGGTAATGGTACCACTACTACTCCCCTCATTTCCAGCAGAGAAAACTATGGCAATTCCAGCCATTTCTACAGCGGTCAGCATAGTCATATATACATTTTGACAAGCATCATCTACAGTTGGATCATACCAAGAGTTATTAACTACATCAGGCATATCTTCCACCGTATCTGGATTACCATCTGGATCCATTGCCCATTCAAAAGCATCTACATTATCAGCCGTTCCTATACCGCAAAGCACACCTGCACCCATCCACTGACCATTAAATGCTACCCCAATAGTATCGTCTTGATGTCTATCTAATCCTAATATAGTACCTGTAACATGCGTTCCATGATCACCACAATCGTAACTGTATTCTGAACCATTATCGTGGTAAAAAGCATGCCCAAACTGATCCTCCATGCTAGCGCGTTGCTGGCTAATCAAAGAGGGGTGATACGGATCGACACCGGTATCAGCCGTCAAACAGACTTGTCCATAGCCCGTGTAGCCCAGCTCCCACATTTTGTGGGCATTGATGGTAAACAAGGTATTCTCTGTATTCATAACCATTGCCGAAGAAGGTCCCACATCACTGGTTTCATCTGCTATTAATTGTCCCCCCGCTTGAACATATTCAATATCATTCAAAGCGGCTAAATCTATAATAGTAGAAGGCACTGCCTCCACATAAATTGCATTAACAATCCAGTGCGCTTTGTGATATGGTAAGTCATCAGTAGAATAGGTTCTGATTTTAGAAAGAATAGTCTCCTGAGTTTGGTTGGCTTTAGTTCTAAGTGCTTTGTTTAAAATAATGGATCGATCCGAATAGCTAAGCCCTTCCCTATCGAAATCTACACGCATAGCGTGCAAATCCACTTGATCTTTTAGGATAAGGTGTACCCGATGTATTTCGTCAGGTACTTGAAGCAGAGACTCCTGTAGACTCGCACTCATCTTCTCCTCAAGCATATTTTGGGCAAACATCCAAGAAGGAATACACAAAACGACAAAAATCAATCCTTTTAAATACTTCATAATTCAGATTTCAAACGCACTTAAAATAATTCGATTACAATTAAAGAATAATCTTCAAAAGTTAGGACAAATCAAGCTGCTATTATCCCTCAAAATTCAATTCTTGACAAATTATTGATGTCCTCCAAGATTTTGAGAGTACCAATATTCAATTTGAATGTGAAATCAATTAGTCATTATCAAAAACTAACTATGCATTATTTTAAACCCTTTAGACCATTTATAGTTCTGATTTTCTTGTGTACGCAGATGTTGACTTGGGGACAAAGTTTTGAACTTCAAGCAGAACAACTCGCTAAAATGTCTTTTAAACAGGATATACCCTATTTCAAGGATTCTACTGACTTTGAATCCTTGTATCAATACCTTAAGGATCTGGAATCCTCATCATTTGCGGAAAATTATGAATCAAGTTCTTGCTTGGATGAATTTCCTTTTCTGGAGGCCTTTGAACAAACCAAAAACTTCCAATCCTTACATACTAAAGAAATGCTAGATGAATGTGAAGCCCTAGAATTAGGTGTTGCCCCTGAATCTTTGCCTGATTCCTATATACCCGATCCCATCCTTGCATCACTGTTTAATAAAAAAGGTCAGATTTGGATTGATGAAACAATCATTTACTTTGCCGCTGCGAATAGAGTATTTGTTATTGAAAAAAATGACCTCAACGGCCTTAAAGAAATCGAGGCTGGTACTTACCAAAACAATCCAAACATCAATCTTTACCTAGGCGGAGAAGAAGCAAAGGCAGATTTTGATTACTCTATTATATCTGATTATGTCCTCCAATTTGAATTCATAGGAATCCTTTCTGCAGGGCAATATGTGGAGTGGGAAATCGAAGGTATGACCTACAATACTTTAGAAACGCTTCATAATTTTGGAACAGCAGGAACCTACACCGCATGCATAAGTATTCTGGCTGATGAAAATGGAGAGACAATTACCATTGACAAGCTCTGCAAAGAAATTATACTTGAAGAACAAGTAACTTGTCCATTTTACATTAAGAAAAATGAGCAAGCCAATGGTCTAGTATGTTTTCAACTACTTTCTTTAGGTGCAGATCAAGCCATAAGTTATAATTGGAATTTTGGAGATGGTAACACTTCCAATTCATCTGCACCTTGTCATACCTACCCCTGCTCAAGTAATTATCTCGTTCAAGTAAGCGGAAAAACACAATCGGGATGCACCTACAATGAAAGTTTGAACCTCAAACTAAATTCCTTTGAATGTTGCGATTATTTTGCTTCGAAAACTAATCAAGTTTACTATGATGACTATATGCTTAAAATAACCCTGAAGCAATTGCCTATACCTATCATTGGAAGAACTATAGTTTCTACAAGAGTTTACAAAAAGAAAGGTAACAAATACAAAAAAACAAAAGCTTGGATCAAAAACAGTATTACGGGAGTAGTATTCACCAAGGATCAAGGAGGATGTAAGTGTATGAATCCAATAGAAATGGACAAAACAGAAATAAAGTATAAAAAGTGGTTATCTACACATTATACTGTTGGTGATTTTTTTCAAGCAAAAAAAGACCAGCCATGGACGGGACGAGTTTACATCAATGGTCAACTTAAGTTTAATGGACAAGTCAATGTAAATTGCGATTAACTCAATCTGGGGGAAAATCAAATCCCCCTCAAACCTTTCTTTATGAATCTACTTTATCTAAGTTTTTCCCTCATCATTTTACTTGGAAACACATTCAAATCCAAAGAAATCAATACCACCTTTTATGTACAGGAATTTGAGATAAAAGGTACAACAAAGGTATACTTTGACCAGAATGGTAAATTGGATGTACAGTTTTATGAAATAGGTAATGACAACCAGATGTTACTGGAGCAAATGACTGAAGAGTGTAAGATGCTAATTGGATTGGGATTTTTTCAGCAAACAACCTTAACCCAAACCCTTCAACAACTGGGATTCCAAAAGCAGAATCCAACTTCTAATAATTACCATAAACAAGCTAATAGCCAGATAACTGAAGTATTGCTCAATCAAATACATAAAACATGCAAAGGAGCAAGTACTTATAATGGGAATCAATTAAATCAAAAAATCACCTATAAATACCTCAACCAACAGTTATCTGAGTGCCTTATCCGAACAAAACTCAATCCAAAGGACCACCTTATCAAACTCAAATTCGATACCCATGAATAGAATTATACTTTTACTTATAGCACAGTTGTTTTTTCAGTCGGCAGTTTTTGCCGATCACTCTTTTCAAGAGTGGATAGCACAAACTGAGGAAGCTAGTTTGGCACTACTTCAAAAAAGAACCCTAAAGGAAAAACAATACCTCGAACTGGTGGAGCAAACACACCGTATGTATCAATCTAATGCTACATTCTCCAACTACATCAAATATCAAGAAGCAAAAGAACAACTTCTGTTTGTGATTCAAACTGGGGAGTTAGATCAGCTACAACTGAGGTATCAAAGAGGATTGAGTCTAATCAAATTATTGTACGAAAAGGTCTTGTCTTTGGATCATCACTTCACAGGGATGCGTACTTTTCAAAATATCTTTAGATTAGCAAATCCGAACAGTTATCCCGAATTCAGAGATAGTAAAGCCATCCTAGAACAACATTTAAATAAGCGATCAAACTTCAAGCTGCCAGAGGTCTTAGCTGGAAATCTGTTTGTTTCTACTACATATAGTTTGGTGTCCAGTTTTTTAAATGAAATGCCCTCCAAATCCAATGAGCAGCAATTAGATGAGATTGCATGTATTTTAGATTTCACGCTACAAATGAATGATGACCTGAACTTAATCCAATTTGAAACGCAATATTTAAAAGGAACCAATACTGCACTTATTAAAACCTGTGAAGAGTTATTTGCAGAATATGTAAAAGTAATTGATTACCATGTCGCTTTAAGTACATGTAGGAAAGAGGACGATTGGGAGGATGTATATGCTAAACTGGACAGCTACATGTTAGATCTTCACCAAAACTTGGAGGAGAATCAATCCACGGGAATTATAAATCAGAGGCTAAATAGATCCTTAGTTAACTTAGAGTTTGAAACACAACGGGTTGCCAAATTCGTAGATGAGTATGAATCGTTTATTAGTATGGGAAGTCAATATTACCAAAAATTTGACTCCATTATCTCCAATTATCAAAACGCGGAAATCTGCGCCGCTAAACTACCTTCTCATTTCGATGAACTCCAATATGATATTCAAAACACTATTGACAAGTTTCAAAACACATACAATTTGCCAGAAATTGCTGGATCACGTATGAAATCCCTCTTATACGGCATCAACTAAAGGAATTCTACATATTTCTTGTTTTAATATAAAACCCTCGTTATTTTCAATAAAAAAACCATGAAATCATTCTGGATATTATGTTGTATACTTGCCACCAATCTAGCTGTGGGCCAATCAGACTTACTGCAAGCAGTCGAACAAGAGCAACGTGCCAAAGTCCTCTATCAAGTCCGAAAAGGAGTAGATCTAAATGCTCAGGTTCTTCCAGAAAAATATACCCCTTTAACTTACGCCATAAAACAAGGTAGTAGTACCGCATTTATACAGTGGCTGCTCGAACAAGAAGTAGACCCAGACAAAAGTAATAATGGGAAGACTCCTATCATGTATGCCATAAAATATAATCGTATCGATTTAATCCCTGTACTGATAGAATCGGGGGCAGATATTGACAAACGCAATTCTCAAAAACAATCCGCCTTAATCTATGCATGTAAGAATAACCAGGTAGAGGCTGCTAGCCAATTATTAGCTTTGAATGCTAACCCAGAGCTCCTAGATTATAAAAATCGTTCAGCTGCTTTTTTCGCAGAACAATCCGGCGATAAAGCGCTTATGCAGTTATTTGGTATAGCGGATATCTACCAGCTCCAACAAGATGGTCCCTATGTATTTTTCAATGGAGATAATCAGCTGCTTATTCAAGAAACAAAAGTGAAAGGAGATACTTACGAACTACAGCAAAGGTATAAAGATCTTTCAGCAAATGGTTCGACCTTATTCCGATGTGCTTCGGATCAGGGATTGGTCAGTCATCAATTTACGGTGCACTACAACAAGCAAGGGCCTCCAAAATCTATCCTGCTAGATAGCTTACCCGATGAGGTATACGTATTCCCAGATATCAATGGCAATTTCCATGCTTTACGTACTTTTTTATTGGATAATAAGTTGATTGATATCAACCTGAATTGGATAGCTCAAGATGCACATGTGGTCTTATTAGGAGACGTTTTTGCTTATGGAGATAATGTCCTACCCTGCTTATGGTTGATTTATGAACTAAGCCAACAAGCGAGTGCTGCAAAGGGAGGAGTCCATTTGGTCTTGGGAAATCGAGATCTTGAAGTTTTAAATGGGCAAGCAAGTCAATTACATAAAAAGTATAAAGGACTAGCCCAATATACCAATCAAGATTTTGAATCCATGTTTTCCACCAATAGTGTATTAGGTGATTGGTTAAGACAACAACCCTTGGTCCTTAAAATGGGTAAAACACTTTTTGTGCATGCTGGATTAGAGCCTTTTATCAGTTCAGAAAATCTAACGGTTGACCAAATCAATACCATTACAAAAAAGGGTCTAAACCAAGAACCACTTGATGAAAAAGAATCGAGTATTTATAATCTATTATTAAGTGAAAATGGCCCGAGCAACTCCAAGAGAATGGCAGAGGAAGAACTAGAGGATAAAGAAGTAGAACAAATACTACAAACACTTGGAGTTGATTTAATTATTCAGAGTCAAAAGCAGGTAGACCGAAGTCAGTACATCTTAGAGAAGAAAGTCCTGCTGATTAATACACCTCAACCAAGCAATTCAAAAGAGGGTCGTGCAACAGGTATTTTAATTAAGAAAGGGTATCCTTACATCTTGAAAGACAAGAAAAAAGTCATAGAAATCTGATATTTTCAGACATTCCATGAAAAGACCTCAGATTTCTTAATTTGAAATGGTAGCTTTGTCCAAATTATTGCAAGGCATGCTAAACAAACTTTTCTCTACACTATCTCTTTTTGCCCTTCCGATACTTCTATTGGCTCAAACACCAGTTGACATTAAAAATGAACAACTGGTTTTTGAAAGAAAAGGCAAGTCCATTGCTCCTGCCTACAAAGCAGGATTTACCATACCTGATCCAACTCCAGAACCTAACTGGGATCCAAGCTTGGTTAATTTTGGGCAGGTACACGCACCTAAAAAAGAAAATCTAAGTGCTTTTCAATTAGAAAAGCAGGAGGCTATGGAATTAAAAGGTCAGCAGATCCCATCCAATGGGGAGACACAGCTTTTAAACGATACCATTGGATTGAAAATTGAGAAAAGATTCCGTGTGAACTTAACCTCTTCGATTCCACCTGATAATACAGCTGCCATTTCAAATAATGGACATATTGTATCTGTGGTTAATTCCAATATCTGTTTTGCGCAGGAAGACGGAAGCATTAGTATTTCTAATCAAAGCTTAACCACCTTTTACGAGCCAATCATCAGTGATATTTCAACTTTTATTTTTGATCCAAAAGTGCTCTACGATCCTGAAGCCGACCGATTCATTCTTGTACTCTTAAGTGGTAATAATTCGGCGACTTCTAACTTAGTAGTATCTTTTTCTACTAGCTCAGATCCGCTAGAGGCTTGGAACCACTACATTGTAGATGGAGATCCTTCAGATAAGGAGATTTGGACGGACTTTCCAAGTATTGGACTTTCTAGTGAAGACTTTTTCATGAGTGGCAATTTGTTTTCAGACAATAATGGATTTGCTGAAACCGTGCTTTGGCAAATGGACAAAGATGCAGGATATGCTGGGGAGGATGAAATTGAAATGGTGGTGTACGAGGATGTAAGCATAACCAATGGTAACAATGCATTTACGCTGAAGCCTACTGTGAACAGTTCGTCAGAACCTTATGGCCCAAGCTTCTACTTAGTGTCTAATCGCTGGGGCGGAGGTGGAAGTATGTATATCTATGAGGTTAATGATCAAGTAGAAAATAGTCCTACACTATCGGTTTATAATGTTACTGGAGAACAAAACTTTTCAGGTCCACCAAATGGAGATCAACTGGGTTCCTCCAAGGTTATGGATACAGGAGATATTCGAGTAAAATCTGCTTTTGTTCAAAACAATAAAGTCTTTGTTGCCTTCAGTTCCAATTCACCAACTGGGCATGCAGGAATCTACTTAGCGAAAATCAGCTTAGATGATTTTTCAGCAGAAACAGAAATTTTTAGTGAATCAGGTTACGACTGGGGACACCCGTCTATTGCGCCTTTTGGCTATGATGAAACAGATGAGACTATCTTAGTTGGATTCCTAAGAACTAATTCGACGATATATCCAGAGATGCGGGCTTTTGCTGTAGATGAAAATATGAATGCTACACCATCTGTTTTAATAAAATCGGGAGAGTCGCCTATTACTGTATTGGATGGGGATAACCAACGATGGGGAGATTATTCCTTTGCTTTCAAGCGCTTTAATGCAGATACACCTACTGTGTGGTTCACGGGTTGCTATGGTTTGAATTTTGCGTATGGCAACTTTATTTCTGAAATCAAGCGGGTAGCCAATATGGGGGCTATATCAGCCGACTTCACTGCAACACCAACTTCAGGATTCAAACCTTTGGTAGTAAATTTCGAAGATAATTCCACAGGAGAAGATCTATCCTACTTCTGGGAATTTGAATTTGGTGAGCCAGCATATAGCACAGAACAAAACCCCGTAGTGACTTATGACCAATTAGGTAACTTCAATGTGAAGTTGACCATCAATAATGGTCAAGATGCTCAAATCATCAAAGAAGAATATATTGAAGTTATTCCAGAAGGGATTCCACCAATAGCAGACTTCACCTCTGATGTAACAACAGGGACAGCTCCATTAACTGTTCAATTCACTGACTTGTCTTTAAATGAACCTACAGAATTATTATGGCAGTTCTTTGGTGGTAGCCCTGGTACTTCTACTGTTAGTAATCCAGTAGTTACCTATAATAACCCTGGAACATACAAGGTTAGACTCAGTGCAGAAAATGAAGCAGGCTTTGACACAAAGATTGTCAATGGCTATATAATAGTAGAAGATCCTACGAATACATCTACTCTAAATGATGACTTAACTGGAACAAGTATATTTCCTAACCCAGTTAGTGAACGATTTATGGTAGAATTTCATTTAAAAGAAAGAATGCTTATTTCGATAGATATATTAGACCAAACTGGACGTCAGGTAAATCATTTCTTTAAAGAATATGCGAAAGCCGGACGAAATCAGTTTTCGTTCTCAACTGCCCCATTATCCACTGGCATGTATTACATCAATATCAGTGATAAAAATGGAGTGGTTTTAACATCTAAGAAAATACTTATTCAATAGATAATCAGGAGGTTTTTAAACCTCCTTTTTTATAATTAGGAATGTCCTTTTTTGTTCATTCTATTTGTTTAATACTATATTTGCAAAGTCAAAAAAAAACCCTTGTATGGAACAAGTACCTGCTGTAATCCTTTTAGAAGACGGAACTGTTTTTCACGGACATGCTGCTGGAAAAATCGGAACAACTATCGGTGAATTGTGTTTCAACACCGGAATGACCGGCTACCAAGAAGTTTTTACTGACCCTTCTTACTTCGGCCAAATCCTAGTAATGACTAATGCACACATTGGAAATTACGGTATAAAAAATGTAGATACTGAATCTGACTCCATTAAAATCGCTGGAGTAGTAATCAAAAACTTCACGAACAACTATTCAAGACCACTTGCTGATGGATCTATTCAAGATTACTTCGAAGATGAAGGTTTAGTTGGTATCGGTGGTGTAGATACAAGAGCCATTGTAAAGAAATTAAGAACAGATGGTTCATCCAATGCCATTATCTCTTCTGAGACTACTGACATTAAGACCTTAAAAAAGCAATTAGCTGAGGCGCCTAAAATGAAAGGACTTGAGCTTGCTTCAAAGGTATCTACTCAAGAGGCTTATGACTTTTCAGATAAAGGTACTTACAAGATAGCAGCATTGGATTTTGGTATGAAAACCAATATCCTAAGATGTTTTGCTGAGCGTGATTGCCAAGTACGAGTTTTCCCTGCTAAAACAAGTTTTGAAGAACTTAAAGCTTGGGGTGCAGATGGATTCTTTTTATCTAATGGACCTGGTGATCCATCATCTATGGATTACGCGGTAGATACGGTAAAACAAATATTAGAGAGTAACATGCCTGTATTTGGTATATGCTTAGGCCACCAATTACTAGCGTTAGCAGCGGGAATCGACACCTACAAGATGCACCATGGACACCGTGGCATTAATCACCCAGTGATTAATTTAGCTACAACTAAGTGTGAAATCACTAGTCTAAACCATGGTTTTGCTGTAAATCCAGAAACTTTAGATAAAATGAGTGATGTGGCAACAATCACCCATAGAAATCTAAATGATGGCACAGTAGAAGGATTAAAAATCAACAATAAAAATGCGTTTTCAGTACAATACCACCCTGAATCAGCACCTGGACCACACGACTCTAGGTACTTATTCGATGATTTTGTACAAATGATCGCAAATAGCAAATAAGACCAAATAGTTTACATTTTTTAACTAGTAATCTATTCATCAAAAATGAGCACAATTTTAGACATCCGTTCCAGAGAGATTCTGGATTCAAGAGGTAATCCAACAGTAGAAGTAGAAGTCATCACAGAGAACGGAGCTTTCGGAAGAGCTGCAGTTCCATCTGGAGCATCTACCGGAAAGTACGAGGCCGTAGAATTAAGAGACGGAGACAAGAGTCGTTTTATGGGTAAAGGTGTACTCAATGCCTGTAAAAACATTGAAGAAAAAATCACAGAAGCGCTTATCGGCGAAGATATTTTTGATCAGGTCTTGATTGATAAGACCATGATAGAAATTGATGGAACATCAAATAAAGGCAACTTAGGGGCCAATGCTATTCTAGGCGTTTCTATGGCTATTGCAAAAGCAGCAGCTATGGAAAGTGGTCAACCTTTATACAGATACCTTGGAGGTGTTAATGCCCACGTCCTTCCTGTCCCAATGATGAACATTCTAAATGGAGGTTCACATGCAGACAACTCGATCGATTTTCAAGAATTTATGATCATGCCACTTGCTGCTGATACCTTCTCTCAAAGTTTGAGAATGGGTACGGAAGTTTTCCATACACTTAAGAGTGTGTTGAAAAGTAAAGGATATTCTACCAATGTGGGAGATGAGGGTGGTTTTGCACCAAACATAAAATCCAACCAAGAGGCTATCGAAATTGTCCTTTCTGCTATTGAAAAAGCAGGATATAGACCTGGTGAAGAAATTATGATAGCAATGGATGCAGCAGCATCTGAATTTTATCTAGAGGATGAAAAAGTATATCACTTCCACCAATCAACCGGTGATAAATTAACTTCTTCGGAAATGGTTAGTTACTGGTCGGATTGGGTTAAGAAATATCCTATCCTATCTATTGAAGATGGGCTTCATGAAGACGATTGGTCTGGATGGAAAGAAATGACAACTCAGCTAGGAGAAAAGATTCAATTGGTAGGTGATGACTTATTCGTAACGAATACTACTCGACTAGAACGTGGAATCACCGAGGAAGTGGCTAATTCTATTTTGATTAAGGTTAATCAAATTGGTACACTTACAGAAACTATAGAGGCTGTAAGACTAGCTACTAGAAATGGATATACTTCAGTAATGTCACATAGAAGTGGTGAAACGGAAGATACTACCATAGCAGATTTGGCTGTGGCTTTGAATACTGGTCAGATTAAAACGGGATCGGCTTCTCGTTCAGATCGTATTGCAAAGTATAATCAGTTGCTACGAATCGAGGAAGAATTAGGTGAAACAGCCGTTTTTCCGGGTCTAGCACTCTTAGGCTAAAGCATGCTTGAATAATATTCCTTATATTGCTAGTAAAACCTAAACAACCTATGAGTTTAAATCCCAAATCACCTTTCGATGTAATCAAAGACAGAATACCGCCATTCCTTAGAAATAAGTATATGGCCTGTCTCCTACCCTTCATGGTATGGATTACATTCTTTGACAAAGCCAATATCATGGAGCAAGTCAAGCTTCGGGCTAAGGTGGAAAAAAACCAGGAACTTAAGGAGTATTATTTGAACCTAATTGAAGAGGGAAAGGCAAATAGAGCAGCTTTGAATGCGGATTTAGAAAAATTTGCAAGAGAAGAGTACTATTTAAAGAAGAATAACGAAGATGTTTTTATCTTCGAGGAAAATTAGATTACACAACAAACAATACTGAAAACAATGTCTGTACTTGTTACAAAAGACTCTAATGTAATTGTTCAGGGTTTTACAGGAAAAGAAGGTTCTTTCCATGCTGAACAAATGATAGCATACGGCACCAATGTAGTTGGTGGAGTTACTCCAGGAAAAGGAGGAATGGAACACCTTGGTAAGCCCGTATTCAATACCGTGCAAGAAGCGGTTCAACAAGCCAACGCTGACGTATCAGTTATATTTGTTCCACCTGCATTCGCAGGAGATGCCATTATGGAAGCTGCTGATGCTGGTATTAAAGTAATCATCTGCATTACTGAAGGTATTCCTGTACAGGATATGGTAAAGGTTAAATCTTACATTGAAGATAGAGATTGTAGATTGGTAGGACCGAACTGTCCAGGGGTTATGACTCCAGGAGAGGCTAAGTGTGGTATTATGCCAGGATTCATTCACAATCCAGGAAGAATTGGTATCGTTTCTCGTTCAGGAACATTGACCTACGAAGCGGTAGATCAGGTAACTAAATCTGGATTAGGACAATCCACTTGTATCGGAATTGGTGGAGATCCAATCATTGGAACTACTACTCAAGAAGCTGTTCAATTACTTATGGAAGATCCCGATACAGATGGAATCATCATGATAGGTGAAATCGGCGGTACTATGGAAGCAGATGCAGCTCGTTGGATTAAAGCTAATGGAACTAAGCCTGTAGTAGGATTTATCGCTGGACAAACTGCACCTAAAGGTAGAACTATGGGACACGCTGGTGCTATTATTGGTGGAGCTGAAGATACTGCAGAAGCTAAAATGAAAATTATGGCTGAATGTGGTATTCACGTAGTAAAATCACCTGCCCATATTGGAAAAACAATGGTAGAAGCACTTGAAGCTATCAAAGCATAAGAGCTAAAGACCATCAGAATATAAAAGGCATCTCGATAAATTCGAGATGCCTTTTTTCATGTATACGTATAAGCCGGATTCTGTTCCTTCCGAAGAAGGCCCCTGTCATTTATCTGGGTCATTGGTCACCCAATAACTCTATCTGCCCACCCTTCCCATTGTTCAAAAAGAACCTTATGCGAGCAACATAAGTCCATAAAGGAATGGAATATACATGGCATTTCAACCCACAAGGTTTATCCCAACCCATTGTTGCCAACAGGCTGCGTGCGCTCTTACCGCACGTTTTCACCCTTACCTGCGAACAGGCGGTTATTTTCTGCGACACTTGCTGTATTCCGACTGATCGGAACCCCATCCGTTAGATGGTGCGGTGCTCTGCGTTGTCCGGACTTTCCTCATGCCAAAGCATGCGACAAGGCCCAATACATGAACAGGCAAAATAAGCCAAATTTTATGGAATTGTCAAACCAGTAATAGGAATTCCATCCATCCAATGTTATATATTTACTTTTTTAGTAACTTTAATTCAGGAATAATTCGCCTTACTCAATGACCATATTTAAAGAATTGTCAGATTCCGTAAAGGACTCTTTTAATGCAGAACTACCAGAGAAAAATTCTCTAGCAGAATATCTTGATCTCATATTACCCAGTATCAAAAACTGGGGAGAGGACATCAATGAAACGCAATTTTATTCTTCTGCAGGTGGTAAACCTTGGTTAGAAATTAGGGACGGAGATAATTTCAACTCCACCATTATGCATTTCTTCAATGATAATGGAGAGTATTTGAGATCCACCAATGGGGACATCCTTAAAGGAAGATGGAGATTACTACCCGATACCAATAAAATAATTATTGAAGCAGGAGCTAGTGAATTATATGATCTCTCCTACCTAGATGACAATTTCTTTATTCTTAGTAAAAGCGGTGCGACTGGTTTCCGAAAATACTTTGTTATGGGGAAAGAAAAATTATGTAGAGGCATAACTTGGAGAGAATACGTTGATCTTATTTTTAAAGTTTATTCCAATCAAAGTGGCAAAACGAAGTGGTTAAGGCAATTGTTCATCGCCTTAATTCTATTAGCTATCCTAGCTGTCTTCTTTTTTAGATAAAAAAAGGGAGTCTAAAATAGACTCCCTTTTTTTATTCTTCGATCACATCTATCAAGGATTTTCCTAAATCAACCCGCACCTTTGCATTGGCTGGTGCCTTCCAAACCAATTCTTGTTCTGTGGTGCTAGGACTAATTTGAATTAATTCCTCCCCTACTCGAACCCAAACCTTCAAATTAAAATCTTCAGCCACATTGTCCCAACTATAGGTAAAGGTCTTTTTATTCCTTTTTTCCTCTAAACGATATCGTAATACAGGCAACTCTGCCTTGTAGAGATAGTGCTCCATAATTGGTCGTATAGATAATCCTGTGTAATCTTCCATGAATACAATAAAGTCCTCAGAAGTCATATGACTCATAGAGAATGCCTGGTAGAAATCCTTTAGAAATTTAAAATAGAATGTATCATCTCCTAAGTGATGGCGTAAGGTATGAATAACCCAAGAACCCTTGTAATAGTGATCACTGGCTTTCCAATTGTCAAAGTTAACATCCATTGGACCTACGATAGATTGTTTATTACGGATAAAAGGTCGCTGTCCTTCTAAATACCGCTCTACATCAGCGTATTCATAGAAGTATTCCACATATAGGGCCTCCATATAAGTGGTGAAAGACTCATGAATCCACATCTCTGCGTGGTCCACAGAGGATACACTATTACCAAAATACTCATGGCCCGTTTCATGTACTATGATATAATCCCAGTCCATATCCGCAGGAATCATACCCCCTAAGTATCCGCGCATATACTTATTCCCATAAGCAATACAACTTTGATGTTCCATGCCTAAATATGGCGTCTCCACCAAAGCAAAACCATCCTCCCAAAACGGATATTTTCCAAAGAAGTACTCAAATGATTCTAGTACACCATGAACCTGCTCAAAGTGTTTTTTTGCCTTTTCTAAATTGTAATCCATAACGTAATAATCACAGGCTAGCGTATCTCCATCAAAAGCCACATATGGATCATCGAAATGCGCATAATTTCCAATATTCAACGTGACATTATAGTTATTGATTGGATAAGCTACAAACCACTCAAAGGCATGTAGACCATTATCTAAAACTTCCGTTGACCTCAAATTACCATTACTAATAACCGTATATTCATCGTCAACAGTTACGCGTATGCGAGTGCTATCAGCCTCCTCTGACAAATGATCTTTATTCGGCCACCAAAGACTAGCTCCAATACCTTCACAAGATACCCCTAGCCAAGGCCTATTTTCTTTATCTCTTTTCCAAGAAAATCCACCATCCCAGGGTGCATTCTTTGCAATAATTGGTTTACCTCCATAATATACAATCACCTGACCAGTAGCTCCTTTCGTTTGATTTGGAACATCAACGAAAAAAGCATTTCCATTTCGTTCGAAGGTAGTTACAAGCTGGTTTGCTTGCCCATCAACATATACTACCGAATCAATCTGCATATTTTCAAATAAATCGATTTGCATACGGTCAAAATCTTCTTGCACCGTAAAATGAATCCCAACTTGACCTTGAATAGATCGCTCGAGCATGTCGACAAAAAGATCTAAGTCATAGAAATGAACATCGTAGCAAGTTCGGTAGGGGTTTAATTGACCTCTAAGGGTATCTTGCTCATTAAAGGAGTAACCGTCATATCCTTCTTGAGCAAGAATATTGAACGGGGAGCAAAAATTAAAGCAAACAAAAAAGAATAAAAATAAACGTTTCATAAGAGTTAGTTGGATAATTAATAGTTGTTGTAGAAATCAGTTCTATTAAAGTTTAAAAAAATTGCTGAACCTTAGGTGATATTTGTTGTTCTTTTTACGATTATTACGACAACAATTGAAAACTTCATGAGATTTCTTATTCCGCTAGCCTTTTTACTAGTTGGTGAATACTACGCTTTCCAACTGTTCCTGCATTTTTACAGAACCACAACATCAACTTGGAAGGCTACTAGCTTAGGTATATACTTAACGCTTACTGCTATAGAAGTCATCTATATCATTTGTTTGTTTACCAATCTGAATGACCAATTCCCCAAACCATTAAATAGTATCTGGGGAGCACTTACTTTTATAATCATTCTCTCCAAGTTTGTTGGTGGTGTATTCTTATTTGCTGATGATCTAAGAAGAATTGGACTATGGCTCATAGATAAAGTGGGTATAAACCACGAGTTTAATGCAGGTAGATCGACCTTTTTAAGTAAAACTGCCTTAGTTTTTAGCAGTATTCCCTTTCTGTCCTTGACTTGGGGCATGATCAGAAATCCATACAACTATAAAGTTTTTAGGCTTAAGCTGCCCATTAAGAACTTAAGTAAAGATCTGGAGGGATTCACAATTGTTCAAATATCAGATATCCATGCAGGTAGTTTTTTATTTAAAGAACCTATCAAAAGAGCCGTTGAACTGATCAATGAAGCTCAACCAGATTTAGTCTGTTTTACAGGAGATTTAGTAAACAATAAAGCAGATGAGATTGAGGACTACATGGATATCTTTTCTGCCATAAAGGCGCCTCATGGGGTCTACTCTGTTTTAGGTAATCATGATTATGGAAACTATGTGTCTTGGCCAAGTCCAGAGGCAAAGATCGCCAACATGGATCAACTCAAGCGAAACCAAGCACAAATGGGTTGGGAACTCTTACTCAATGAGCATCGATTGCTTGAGGTGGGTGATAGTACCTTGGCAGTGATTGGAGTGGAGAACCAAAGTGCTTCCAAACGATTTCCACAAAGAGGTGACCTTGTACATGCTAGTGAGCAAACAGAGCAAGCAGACTTTCGACTCTTATTATCCCATGACCCATCTCATTGGAATCAAGAAGTAACTACTGCATTTAAACAGATAGAGTTAACCCTTTCAGGGCACACACACGGCATGCAATTCGGGATAGAAATTCCTGGGTTTATCAAATGGAGTCCAGCCAAATTCTTGTACAAACAGTGGGCAGGACTATACCAAAATGATGGGCAAGCGCTTTATGTCAATCGGGGCTTGGGATATCTAGGGTATCCTGGACGCGTAGGAATAAAACCGGAGATTACAGTGATTGAATTGACTAAAGAAAGCTGATTTATAAAAAGAATAGTATTTTTACCTAAACATAAACTCCAATTAAGATAGAATACAACAAATCATGCGCAGTTTAACCATTCTAATCAGTATAGTTGTAATCCTTTTTAGCGCCTGTCAACAGGAAAGCGGTAACGAAAATGATACAGCTGAAATGCTACTTGGTGTATGGAAACTTCAAAGTGCTACACGTAATGGGAATGTAACAGAGACGCTAGACAACTTAAAGCTAGAATTCGTTAATGATACCTTGTTATATTCAAATCTGTCTAGTTCCAGGGAGGAGCAAACTTATAAGCTTGAAAACCTTACTATTTCAACTACAGGGGCTAGAATAAATCCAGATTATAAAATCGTAAGTATATCAGATTCAACTTTGCAATTACAAATGATTTTAAATGATTACCAATTTGAATTTGATTTTGTTCAAGAACCCTAGTGTCAAATCCTAATCAGAAATCTTACTTTTTAACCATAGCTGCTCTTTTAGTTGAGCATTAAATAATATCTTATGGCTATGAAAAGATTCACACTACTATATCTTCTATGTATTGCTACAAGTGTTTTTGGTCAATTGACTATAAAACCTAGCATGCTTGAGGTTTATTTAGAAGAAAGAACATACCAATCCGAACAAACGCTGTATTCCGAAGTGCATCTTGCTTTTAACGGAAATACCATTAATTATCTGACTCAACCCGACAGCACTATACAAGGGGCTTTAGAAATTACTATTGCCTATCTCCAAAACGATACGGTGGTTACCTACAATAAAAGTATCAGCCAAACCCCTATGGTATATACTCCGAGCGATTTTTTTGTAATAAAAAGAACGGCCATACCTGCAACGGGAAAATACACCTTAAAGGTCTTAGTTCAAGATTTAAATAATGCAGAGAACTTATTTACCGCAACTTCAGAAGTCTATTATACCTACCAAAAAGCGGGGATAAGTAAACCTTTATTATTAGCTAGCAGTAAAGCCGCTGAAGCAAGCACCGAATTAGCTAAGAATGGCATTATTCTAGAGGCGTTACCCAATGCATTTATTGGTAAGGACCGGGCATACCTGAAAGCTTATCTGGAACTTTATGGTTTAGATCAAATATTTAAAGAACCCTGTATCCTTTCCTATATGATTGTAGAGGAAACAGATTTAAATGCTACTAAGCCTTTACTTATTCAGCATAAAAATATAAACCCAAGTAACTTTGCGCCCATTATACTAAATATGGCTGTTGATCAGTTACCGTCGGGGAATTACAAATTCATAACTAAAATTCGAGGTAGAGACTTAAAAGAATATTTTGCAGAAGAAACTACCTTTCAACGATCTAATCCTTTCTATAAACTAGAAGAACAATTAGACACATTATCCAACCCTTCCGATTTCTTGAAAGATGAATTTGTTGCCAAACTTACGGAGGAAGAATTGCGTTTTGCCATATTAGCTATTGCCCCAAAGGTTGATCGGACAGATGGAGATATCATCAGTGCTACGCTCGCTAATCCCAATCGACAAGCGCATGAATTATTTTTATTCAATTATTGGGTGAGTGCCTATCCCATCAATCCTCAAGCAGCTTTTGAAGCTTATATGGATATTGCTAAGGCAGTAGATGAAACCTTTAGATCGGGTTTTAGAATGGGTATTGAAACAGATAGAGCATATATCTATCTCAAATATGGCAGGCCAAATGATGTCATAAAAGAATATAATGAAATGGATGCTTTCCCATACGAGATCTGGTTCTATGAAGGACTTGAAATTTATGGGCAAACCAATGTCAAATTCCTGTTTTACAATCCTTCAAAGGCTTCAAATGACTTTTTATTATTGCACTCCAATTGTTTTGGCGAGGTACAAAATCCTAGATGGGAAATAGAGCTATATAAATCGGTGAGTGCAACTCAAGCCATTGGAAATGATCCTTTAAATAGTACTCAAGTAGAGGACAATTTTGGAAGAAATGCCCGAAGATATTTCGAGAACTAAAACAAAAAAAAAGGTTTACCAAAATGGTAAACCTTTTTTATTTCTGCTGCGGTACAGCTTAGTGATCATGACCATCATGATCGCCTTCTTCAGCTGCTTCTTCAGCTGCAGGCTCTTCAGCTGCTTCCTCAGTTGCAGTTGAGTCAGCTGCAACTTCTTCAGTTGCTTCTTCTGCTGCTGCCTCTTCCGCTGCTGGCTCTTCAGTTGTTGCCTCTTCAGCACTCGAATCTGCTGCATCACCTCCACAAGCTACTGCAAAGAAAGAGAACGCAACGAATGCCAACAAACCAAAAATGTTAGTACGTTTCATTAGTGAAAAAATTAATAATGATTAATAAATAGACTTAGTTAATTGTAGCCTTTGGGCCAATCATAAGTGTTAGTATCCTTTAAATATATCATTTAATCTAGCTTTTATATATAGAAAGCTAAATAAAACACTCAAAAATATCGTTTACACCTAGAATCACTGCTAAAAAGCGATCATTTAAGGTGTGTTCCTAATTGACTAGGAAACTGGCACAGGTGGTTCCATTACATCTCCGCAACTATTGCAGGTCCGCTTTTCCTCAGAACTATAGTATGCATTCATGATCTCAGGAAGCTCTGTAACTATATTCTTTAGACTAAAGTTTTCCTTGTAAAGTTCATTACCACACGATTCACAAAACCAAATACAGGAATCTATTTCTGTCTCTTTACGCTTGCGCTCCACCACTAAACCTACTGTATTCGCTCCACGCTGAGGAGAATGTGGTACTTTAGGCGGTAATAAAAATATTTCCCCTTCTCGAATAGGAATGTCCCTTGCTTGACCATTTTCCATCACCTTTAGGTTAATATCGCCCTCAAGCTGATAAAAGAATTCTTCTCCTTCATTGAAGTGAAAATCTTTTCTACTATTTGGCCCTCCAACAACCATGATAATAAAATCAGTATCTTCATATACTACCCTATTACCTACTGGTGGCTTCAGTAAATGTCTATGATCTTCAATCCATTGTTTAAAATTAATTGGAGGTAACATATCTCTTGTGTTTTGGTTCTTATTCCACAATATAATAAAAGAAAACCTTTTTAAATGAGCTAAACACACCTCATCAATGGATTGGAAATAAACACTTTTTAATTTACTTTTGTGAAAATTTTTTACGCATGATCATAAGGGTTACCAAAGAGTTTGATTTTGAAACGGCACATGCTTTAGATGGGTATAATGGAAAGTGTAAAGACATCCATGGCCATTCCTATCATTTGACCGTTACTGTGAAGGGAGAAACGATCGATGATAAAGCAGATCCAAAGGATGGCATGGTTTTAGACTTTAAAGATCTAAAGCATATCATCAAAACCGACATCGAGCCTATTTTTGATCATAGACTTATTCTTCGATCGGATTCAAGATTTAAGGGCATTGAAAAAATCAATGAGCGAGTGCGCTATGTTGACTATCAACCGACTTGTGAAAACATGCTTATTGAAATTGTGCAGATCTTTAAAAAACAATTACCCGCTGATATTCAACTGTGTAAAGCAAGCCTACGCGAAACTGCTAATTCCTATTCAGAGTGGTTAGCAGAAGACAACTAAACCATTTGATTGTTGGGGTTGTTTTTCCTTCGTATCATCTAATATTACACCATCTAATATGGAAAAACGATCTATAGTTTCTATTCAACAGCCAGAATATCTTAGACTTGGGGGAATGACCATAGCTCAAGCCCTTCCCAATCAAGAAATAGAGCAAGCTGACCCATTTTTATTATTACATCATGCGGGACCAGTTATGCTCAAACCTGAATTTGCAAATTTCTATGTCGGACCTCACCCACATCGCGGATTCGAACCAATCACTTTTCTTTTTCAAGGAGGTGTTAGACACAAAGATTCACTAGGTAATGATTCAAGTATTCAGGCTCCTGGCGTACAATGGATCACTGCGTCGAGGGGTATTATTCATTCGGAGCAATCCTCTGATGCGTTTAAAGAAAATGGTGGAAATTTTGAATTAATTCAATTATGGGTCAATTTACCTGCAGCTCAAAAGATGATACCACCTGCTTATCAAAAAGCAGAGACCGAAGAGCTTCCGTTGATTGAATTTAACAATCCAAATGCTGGTAAATTGTACCTGGTTTCCGGAGAACAACAAGGAAAAAAAGGACCAATCAATAGCCTTACAGGGATTCGTTCTTATATGGGATTCTTTGAAGCTAATGAGACTCTAGATTTGAACTTAAACCCAGATTCCACTACTCTGGTATATGTTCTTGAAGGTCATATTACCATCGGTGATCAAGAGGTTAATAATAAAGAATTAGCCATTTTAGACCAAAAAGGAAGTCAATTAAATCTTGAATCATTGAAGCATTCAAGGGTACTCATTTTAGAGGGAAATCCTTTAGAAGAAGAAGTAGTTTCTTGGGGACCATACGTTATGAATACCCAAAGAGAAATTATGGAAGCTATGCGGGATTATAATATGGGTAAAATGGGCTTTTTAGCTGATTAAGGTATTACAAGCTGAGCTTATTCATAATGCGGTTCGAGAATATATTGAACTTAGAGCTCTTTTTGAAATCGTCTTTTAGTTTGGGAAATAATTTATTGGGCTTTTTCACATTCAAAAACTCACATATACGGTCCCAATCTTGGTGTTTCCCATACTCCAATATCAATAGCTTTTCTGAATCCTCAGAAAATTGGTCCATAATTGAAATATTATGTTCCTTGTATTCTTTTATTAAAGCCTTTTTAGTCGATTTTTTACTGGCAGATCTTCCTTTAAACAGATGCTTAAGCACAGGATGACTATATTGCTTATGTGCCTTTTTTACGGATTCATACCATTCTTCCGGGTCGCGAACAGAAAGAATGAATTTTATATTTTCTTTCCCAAATAACGACTGTAAGTTATGATAATGATTGGACCACGGTAGGCCGGAGAAGACTTGATAATTAGACATCTTTTTTCTAACAGGACTCAAATGATCATCCATCATATCAGGGAATACGGGTAAAAGATCATTCCAGACCTTGTATCCCATATGTTCGAGTGCCTTATTCAAAGTAGTTATACCACTGCCTTGATACCCTAGGTTGATAATTTTCGCTTTCAATGTGTTAGATATCGTTCTTTATTAAAGATAAAAAAAAGTTAACTCAGATTTAACCTAGATTTAAATTTTATTTCATCATTTGAATAATTTCCTTTTCATCCGTCTGATAGGATTTCATCAGATCCGCAGTCATGCAAGAGTGAACAGGCAGTACCCCCAAGACATCACCTACCTCAATTCTTTTAAACATCTCATTGTCAAGCACTGCGACTCCATGCTCTTGACTAATACTTCTTAAATAACAACTTGGGGGAAGTACATCCCAACCTGTCGAAGTAAACCGAACCATTCGCCCAAAATTACGTTGACCATCCTCCATAGTTATTCGGTCTTTGGAAAGATGAATGCCTCCCCCATAAAGAATCACTGTTTGATCATCGGCTTGTTTTCCAACTACCGGACTAGCCAATGCTACAGCAACTTGATCAACCGTACAAGATCCAATTTGAACTTGTGCCATATCGTAAAAAACAAAATTACCCGGTCGCAATTCATGAATTCCAGGGAAAGCTTTTGCCACTGAACAGGTTGGTGTATCACCATAGGAAAATATCAAATCGGGAAAATCTTGGTCCAAACAGCGGTGTAACCATTCTACTTGTTGCATACACCGCTGATGAATATCTAAAATAGCTTCTTGTGATCTTGCGGAATAACTGTGGCCAGCATGCATTAATACCCCTTTAAAAGTGAGTTGACTATACGACTGAACAACTTGCCCAAACTGAATGATTTCTTCCTGTTGACTAGGATGAAGCCCAGCGCGATTATTACCAATATTAATCTTCAAAAAAATAGATACCGGATGGAGTAAAGCAGCACCAAGTATGTGCAATACCTCCACATTATATACCGTTAAATTCAATCGGATTTTTGATGCTAATTGGTTGATAGCATCCAATTCTAATACATTAGTAGGAAAGGCAATGGTAATATCATCCCACTCGTCAGCAAAATATTGAGCCATACGAACAGATGAAACAGCAATCTGGTCTACGCCTGAGGCCTTAAACCACCTTCCTATTGTTAAACTTTGATGTGTTTTGAAATGAGGCCGAAGCGACAAACCAAGGTTCATAGCCTTGGTTTGCATTGTTCGGATATTGGCTATCGCCTTTTCCTTATCCAAAATCAATGTAGGTCTACTAATATTCATACTAGAATGTTTTACCTACATAAAGTAATGAATTTTTATTCGATTGTTCGAAAAGGATAGCGATTAACCAATGTTTGGCGAGTTTCTGATCCCAATGACCAGAAACCTTCACCAAAAGTGTCATAGCTTAATGATTCTAAGTGTGCGATGTACGAGCTTTGCAAAAATTGCTTAAACGAAGCTTTTGTGCCATCGTCAGCATATGAGTTATAATTAATTTTAAAATAGCAGCCTGCCTCATAATACAGACCGATTTCTTCTTCAAACAGTTGCCAGGTAATCATCTCCCCGTTCCGTATTAAAAAATCGGGATGGATTACATCAATGTTGATTACCCCACCCATTTCAGACTTAAAAGCATGATACGGTGGCATCAATAAATACAAAAACTCCAAATAGACCCAGTAGTGTAATTTCAAACTTAGTCCTTCTTCTGTGAAGGCACTTTGATAGGTGTTAAATAGTAGATTAGTTGGATTATAGTCTAGATAATTAATATACTTCCACTTTTGAACAAAACGCTTCAGCGCTTCAATCTCCTCTTGTTTCTCCTCCCCTAAATGCATTTGGATACAAAAATCTGTGATTCGAGCTACATGCTTATTAACCAGCTCATCATTAAGATCTCGATGGATAGGCACAAAACCATAGATATTCAAACTATGATCCAATAACTTACTATAGCTAGATAGATCTTCCTTTAAAAGTGATTTCTCTTTTAATTCTTCCTCAAATGAGTGAACAAATGAAGTGAAATCAACTCCAATCTGGTTGAAATTATTGGAAATACAGTCACATACTACTTGACTGTTTCTAATGTCGATTTGACTAAAAGTTTGAAATGAGATCAGGGAAAACAATACCATTGGTATAAGGACATGGGATGCTTTCATTGATTTTTGGTTTTATCGTTTTGCTGAGGCCAATATAGACTCACCTCACATAACTAACTGTCAATCAAGCTACAATTCCAGTCCAACCACTACCCAATTTTGGTTATTTTGGTCTAAATATCGTTTATATTGCAAAAATCCATATACCTCATGAGCACGCAAAGAAGGTATATTCTCTACATCGATCTCTGTAAACAAATAATCGTATTGACCTTTTAGTTGATGAACCATGGATTGATACATCTTTTGTAATACGCCTTGTCGTCTGTAATCTTTATGCACACATATCTGTCCAACTACTGCAAAAGAGTGCTCTACAAGAGGTTTTCCTTTAATATTCATTTCATTAAACAGATCGAACATAGGGTAAAGGATAGGAAATTGCTGAAAGGAATGTCTTAACATACATAGGGTATATCCCGCCAATTGACCATCTGATCTTGCAATAACATGCCTCATTGGACCACACATGTCCTCCAGCATAGCCGTGTCATAAACAGCAGTAACGAATCCATTTTGACGCCAATCTGCTTCACTCAAATTTTGCTTTAGATTTTGCGCCTGCAACAATCGAATGGCTTCTAAATCTTCCCGATCTCGATGAAGAAGTATTTCCATATTGAAAAGTTAATCCCTATTCTGGTAAAATACGCCAAATCTATCTAAATCATCTACATTGATCCAATCCACTCCACTATCTAACAATAAGTCCCAGCAAGCTTCCGTATCCGGTATTGCCCAAAATCTGAGTTTATAGCCTGCCAGGTGTGCATCTGAGACCAAATCGTGCAGCAATTGTAATTCTACTTCAGGTATTTGATCTTTGCCCTTCCAGCTAAACCAATATGACCAAGCTGAGGATCTACGCACACACCAAATACAATCGTCTGATGAAGAATAGAACAACTTCATTGGGCAATCCCCAAATAAAAAACCTGTAGTCTGATTTTCTAATAAGTCCGCTGAAACGCCTCCACTCAATACTATTTGTACCAGTCCAGGAATAATTACCCCAGCTTCTTGACGCACTAGGTAATCGGCATACTGAATCAATAATTCTTCCAGTGATTGAATCAACACCTTATGATTGGATTTCAAATCAATCATGAGCACCAATGGATTATCTAATGAATAGAATTGGTCATCGTGCTTATCCAACCAGTTCACTAAAGGATCTAGGTAAAGCTCCTCAAGGGTTTTTGAAAAAGGCAATCCAAACTTAGTATGGGCTACGTGTATAGACCCTTTATGACTAAACACATCAACTTCCACACTACCATAACCTAAGTTGAGTGCATCAATAAGTGGATGCTGCTGTTTATAATCATTATGCGCATGTCCATGTGGAATTTGGGCTTGACCTAAACAGGATACCATAAAAATTAAGCCATATAGAATACCCCATTTATACATATGTATTATCGCTTAAGTAAGATGTAATTCTTAAATCCACCGATTTGCTTTCCACCTAATAGGTTTTGCTCTAAAAAAGTCAGTAGGCGATATTTAAATCGTTCGTGTTTATGTAAAGCACGTGTATTGTTTTGGATTCTAGAACCATAATTCAATTTTTCACCCCAATTGAAGCGGTCTAACCACTCTTGCATAACAGCAGGATGTGTATCCTCATATTTCCCTAATCGCCCTAAGGGGCCATAATCAAAATCTGCTTTGGCCTGCTCGTACATTTCTTGCACCTTAGCTTGGCCTTTATGAATGGTATCTAGTGCTTTTTTCTTGTTTTGCATATAATGAGGAGGACGCACCCATCCATAGTGGTAGATATACGCATCCACTCGAGCAACTTTCAACTTAAATGTGCCCTCTTGTTGACGATAATTGATCCCATCAAACTGAGGAATTCGTCTAAAGGATTGCGCTGATTCCCAGGAGTGGATATCGGGTCTATTCCGAACAATACGAATTTCATTGGGATACCAACCATGAGAAATATGATAATGCTTATAATCTCCCCAGAAATGCTTGTAATGGAATAATAATCCTTCTATTTCCTCATCATGCAATAATTCTAAACAACGCGCTTTGATAACAGGTAAATATCGTTCATGTACCACCTCATCCGCCTGCAAATAAAAAAGCCAATCACCAGTACATGCTGCTTTAGCAATATCGGTTTGGTGCGCGTTCTCCATGCCCCTAGGATATTGCTCCAAATCCCATACGGTATGGATAACTTTTAATTTATCCGACTTGATTTCATCAATAAGTTCTTGTGTGCGATCTCCAGGCTTACAATCACCAAGAGCTAATACAAACTCGTCTACTAAAGGTAATATAGACTCAATAGCCGCTTTAATGGGATAATATAAACTATCCGCATTCTTCACCATAGAAAAACCACTAATGCGCATGGATATCTTTTTTTGTAAAAATAAACAAGTAAAATGAGAAAAGGGCTTTCCCTTTGGAAAAGCCCTTTTTAAAACCTAGATAAATAGGTCGATTATTTCTTAATCATCTGACGCTCTTTAATTCTAGCCTTCTTACCTACAAGGTTACGTAAGTAGTAGATTCTTGAACGACGAACTTTACCTCTCTTCAATACTTTGATCTCATCAATATTCGGAGATGCAAATGGGAAGATACGCTCTACGCCAACACCAGATGAAATTTTTCTTACCGTAAAAGTCTTGTTTTTACCTTCACCAGAAATCTGGATTACATCACCACGATACTTCTGGATACGCTGCTTACTTCCCTCGATAATCTTATAACTCACTTCTACATTATCACCAGCTCTGAACTCAGGATAATCCATTTCTCTAGCAAGCTGATCCTGAACAAATTTAATTGCGTCCATTTTTCTTGAATTTATCGTAAAACTAACTTTTTTCTAATTGAACACAGTCGCTGTGTTTATTAGTCGTGCAAAGGTAATGTAAAAAAATGAAATTCTAAACCTTCCGTTGAAAAAAATTAACGAATAATAGTAACCATACCTTGAAGGCTGATTTTGGCTCCGCGTGT
>CAJXMP010000009.1 GCA_913056515.1 uncultured Lewinella sp. | reverse complement strand
AGGCGGAAAAGAAGATGCCAGTAACGTAAAAGTTCAACGATACAAAGGTCTTGGTGAAATGAATGCTGAACAGCTTTGGGAAACAACCATGGATCCAGATACTCGAATCATCAAACAGGTTCAAATTGATGATGCGTTCGAAAGTGATCGCATCTTCTCCATGTTGATGGGAGATGAAGTCCCTCCAAGACGGGCATTTATAGAAGCTAATGCTAAATATGCTAATGTAGATGCATAAAAAAAAGCTCCGAACTTATTCGGAGCTTTTTTTATTTAATCTCAAGATCTCTACCCAATCCATCGAAGACCATAAAACAATAACCTTTCTATTCTTTTGTATACGATAGGACCAAAAAAAGTCCAAAAAAAATTGTATGATATTAATTTAAATATCTAAAAATCAATCAGTTAACCGAATGTTTATACCAAAAAACGAAAGATTAAGTCCAAAAAAAGATTAAATAGAGCCCTAGCAAGATTTTTGAAAATTTACTAGATATAATCCAGTTAAATTGAAATTGTTATTAAGACACACCTTGACGCTTTCCACATAAAGATTATTCTCACTTTATATCGTATCAAAAATTACCATTAAGAATGAAGTTTTCATTTTTTGGTTAGTTTGCGGATATTCAAACAAAACTATACTGATAAACACCAATATTTCAGACCTAGCAGTTTTGAACTGAATATCTAAAAGTTTTTAATGGTTAATGATGTCGCCACGGTTTTTACCGTGGCTTTTTTTATTCCATTAACCGATCTAGAAATGTTTGTTTCCCAACCTCAATCTTAACTTGACCAGCCATACCCATCTGCAATTCCATGTTTTTAGATCGATTGCTTTGATTACTATTCAATGGTATTTCGATACTATAGCCCTTGGTATTTTTAATCAATTCTACTTGATCTATTGAAGTAGAGAGGTAGCCAAACTTTCATTTTGGAAAGGCATTTAAATACACTTTAGCAGCTTGACCAACATCTAAGAGGTGATAATCTTTAGCCTGGATATTCGCAACTATGGTCCAATTAGCTTGAGCAGGTTTGACATATCCCAAGACCGACCCTACTTGCACATAGGATCCTGATTTTATACCTTGACTCCAAGTCAATTCACCTGATATAGCTGTTTTATACTCATTCCTTCTGATCTCTTGATTTAATCGCTTAATTAAAGCATTACAATCTCTTTCAAAGAAAATCACTGCTTCTTCATCACTGAGTTTTAAACCTTTCTCCTCTTTGAGTACTTCATGCAGTAATTGTTCCCTAGATCCCTCTAATTGTATAGCCGTTGTTTCATAACCCAACAACTTTTGCGCAGTGAATAATACCTCTTTTTCCCATGCCTCTAATTCTTGCTTACTTATTCCCCCATTAGCATATAGAGCTTGGTTTTCTTTAAATCTAGCCTCTACTAATTCTAATTCACTTTTCGTCAAATCAATCAGTTCATCTGTTTGATTCAATTCCTCATCAATCTGCTTGATGGCATCACTCTTTTGATCCTTTAACTGGAGAAAAACTTGTTGAAGTTTATTCAATTGTTGACTTTCAAATCTAGCAACCAAGGCTACCCATTCTTCACCAAAAATAGCAGGCCATTGCACTCCTGACGGATCTGGCAAAGCCCCACGCTTTAATTGATTAACCCAAGCCACAGCCTGATATAATTCTTGAACTGAAAAAGCATCACTCAGCTGGAATAGCACTTCATTACTCGATACGTCTCCCGAAGCAGCTTGAAGCTCAATCCGACCATCATTTTTAGCAATTAAAGGTCTTACAGGCGTAGCAGTAGACACCTCTCCACTAGCCTCAATATAATGTGGAAAAGGAATAAAAAGTATACTCAATAATAAGCATACTAATAGCAGCAATAGGAAAAAGAATCGTTTCCCTGATGCAAACTTAGGAGCATCAAAAGCTTCCATACGAGATTCCTGATCTTTCATAATTAGAAAATACAATAAAAAAATACAAGATGTAGGTCTTTAGCCCTATTGAAAATAAAAAAGCGAGTGGAATAATTCACTCGCTTTGGTGCCCACGACTAGAGTCGAACTAGCACGTCCAAATTGGACACAAGGCCCTCAACCTTGCGCGTCTACCAATTCCGCCACGTGGGCATTTTCAGATTCCAAAAGTAAAAATTTTTTTTGACTAGGAAGAAGCTAAAGCTGATTTTAAATAATCAATAACTTTAATCTCCATGGCATCTACTCCACGCATTTCGGCCAGCAAAACAGATACCCAATCTACTAGGTGAACTAAGTACATGGCTTGAACTAATTTACCCGCTCCTCTAGAATATAAATCCATAACCGCGCCCGCATAGTTAGAGATAATCTCCTTATTAATTTCAATGCGTGTTTGATTCCTAGAATAATCATTACGGTTACGCAAAAAAATCACAAAGGCATTACTATCCTGATTTCTCCAACCCACTAACTCATTGTGATTCATTTCTGGAATAACATGGTGCCAACATAGGACCTTAGCATTTTCATTCAATTGCTGCCTAAACCGGATAGCTACTGGTTCCATATCAGAACAAGCATATATAATCGGCATACGATCTTTCAAAAGTCCTGCAATTTGCATCGCTTTATCTTTGATTTGTTCTTGCTCTAATTGCAACATCTCAGCTGATTGAGCTACTTGATGTAAATAAGCATCATCTATAAATCCCAATGCATGAAGGATGCCTAATTGTGCTACCATAGAATACCCCAGACAAGCTCTAGGAGCAGGTTTACCTGCTGGTAACTGCACAAAATCAAATCCATTTGAGGAACAAATTTCTTTAAGTTTCCCACCAGAAGAAATACCGATTACATGTGCATCCGCTTGGATGAACTGCTCCACACATGCCAAGGTTTCTTCTGTTCCTCCGGAATAAGATGAAGCAATAGCAAGTGTATTTGGCCCTACATAGGCAGGAACTTCATAGTCTTTACTAACTGTAATGGGAACTTTACAAACCGATTTCACAAAAGATTGTACGAAGTTGGCACCAATACCAGAACCTCCCAAACCAACAATATGAATGTTTTGAATAAGCTGTTGAGGTTTACTTAACTGCAAATCCTTAGCTAAGGCTAAGGCCTCATTCAATTGATTTGGGAAACTGCTGATTTGATCTTTCATATACAATTACACGTTGGGTTTTCCTAATAGCCTAAACATATTGGATTTGTAGGCTTCAACACCAGGCTGATCAAAAGGATTCACGTCTAGCATATAGGCACTGACTCCACAGGCATACTCAAAGAAATAAAACAAATATCCTAAACTTAAAGTGTCCGCACGCTTTATTTTAATAATCATATTGGGCACTCCACCGCTATAATGCGCCTCAAGTGTTCCTTCTTCAGCTTTCTTATTGACATAATCTAGTGGCTTTCCAGCTAGATAATTCAACTTATCTAAATCGGATTCATTAGAGCCTATTACCATGTCTGCCCCACTTTCTTCCAAGTGAAGAACGGTCTGAAACAAATGACGTTCACCATCTTGAACATATTGACCTAAACTATGTAAATCTGTGGTGTAAGAAGCAGATGCCGGAAAAATACCTTTGTGCTCTTTTCCTTCACTTTCTCCATAAAGTTGCTTCCACCATTCTGCAATATACTGCAGCCTTGGCTCGTAGTTAACCATCATTTCGATCTTGAAACCAGCCGCATATAAATGATTACGCATCACTGCATATTGCAACATAGGATTCTCCTCGTAAGGCAATGCCACATCATTCATAGCCGCTCTTGCTCCCTCCAGTAGCTCAGCGATATTAATACCTGCAACTGCAAAAGGAAGTAATCCAACAGGACTAAGTACAGAGAACCTACCCCCAACATGTGGATCAATAACCAACTTTTCATAACCAGTCTGCTCAGACATAGCTGTTAAAGCGCCTCGTTCAGGATCTGTAGTCAAAAATATCCGATCCTTTAAGCCTGTAGATCCATACTTATCCTCTAGTTTTTCTTTCAAAAATCTAAAAGCTATAGCAGGCTCCGTAGTAGTTCCCGATTTTGAAATTACATTCAAGCTAAAATCTCTATCACCAATCAACGCCATCAAATCCTTAAGATACTGTGGAGACATATTAGTACCTGCGAAATAAATGGCAGGTCCGCCTCTTTTTTCAGCAGGTAGTTCGTTGGAAAAATGGTGTTGTAAAAATGCAAGACCTGACTTTGCTCCTAAATAAGAGCCTCCAATACCAATAACCACTAGGACCTCACTATTCGCTCGAATACGATCAGCAAGAGATTGAATACGAGTTACTTGTTCCTGCATTCGTTCAGGTAAGTCTAGCCAACCTAAGAAATCATTTCCTTTACCGGTTTTGTCTTGAAGCGATTGAGAAGCTTGGACTGCTTTGGATACCAGCCCCTTAACAGATTGATCATCAATGAATTTTTGACAATAACCAAAATCTAGAGATAGTCGCATGTTTTTAGAGTATCTAATGATAGTTTGACGAAAATTTCAACTTTAAAATTTGGTAGGACAATGAAACCCCAAGATAATAATAAAAACAACATCGAGCACTTAAAACTCGGGCAAATTGGAGAAGATTTAGTAACTGAATTCTTGTCTATGACCCAACATGAAATCCTAGAGCGGAATTGGCGAACCGGGAAAGCAGAAATTGACATCATCGCTAAAACAACAGATCAAGTATTACTCTTTGTGGAGGTCAAAACACGGTCCAGTGATTTCTTTGGACCTGGATCGCTAGCCATCAATAAAAAGAAAAAGCAACTCCTCTTAGATGCAGCTGTTGTATTTGCAAATATGAATAATCACCAAGGAGATATTCGCTTCGACGTGGCCAATGTAACCATCAACGAAAAAGAAGAGGTCATTTTAGAATATTTACCCGATGCATTTTTTGATGCTTTTTAGTTTATTCAAGATTCTCTTGACTTCTCTTTATATTTGACCATATTTCTTAACGCATAACAAGTGAGATGTCGAACGAGAAGATCATATTTTCTATGTCGGGGGTGAGCAAGGTTATCCCACCCAATAAGCAAATTCTTAAAAACATTTACCTGTCTTTCTTCTATGGCGCTAAAATTGGTGTTTTAGGTCTTAATGGTTCAGGTAAATCAACCCTATTGAAAATTATTGCAGGTATCGACCAAGATTACCGAGGTGATATCTTTTTTGAACAAGAATATAAGATTGGTTATCTAGCACAGGAACCTGAATTGGATAACTCCAAAACAGTAAGAGAAATCGTTGAAGAAGGTGTTCAACATATCGTAGACCTGGTTAAAGCATACGACGAACTTAATCTAAAGTTCAACGAGCCGATGTCCGATGATGAAATGAATGATCTCATTGTCAAGCAAGGGGAAATGATGGAGCAACTGGAGCATCTTAATGCCTGGGAACTAGACCATAGATTGGAAACTGCTATGGAGGCTTTGCGTTGTCCAGAAGGAGACTCCAGCGTGGAGCATCTATCCGGAGGGGAACGAAGAAGGGTTGCGCTATGTCGACTTCTACTTAGCAATCCAGACATCCTACTTTTGGATGAGCCTACGAACCACTTAGATGCTGAATCTGTGCATTGGTTAGAACAATACTTACAGAATTTCCCTGGTACCGTTATTGCCGTAACGCACGACCGTTATTTCTTGGATAATGTGGCTGGTTGGATATTAGAACTAGATCGAGGAGAAGGTATTCCATGGAAAGGAAATTACTCTTCTTGGTTAGATCAAAAAGCAAAACGACTTGCCCAAGAAGAAAAACAAGAATCAAAGAGAAGAAAAATTCTAGAACGAGAATTGGAGTGGACCCGTATGTCTCCAAAAGCAAGACAATCCAAATCCAAAGCTCGTCTTAACGCTTATGATAAATTAGCTTCAGAAGAGGTAAAAGAAAGAGAAAAGAACTTGGAATTATTTATCCCTAATGGTCCAAGATTAGGTGATGTTGTGATTAAAGCGTCCAACTTGAAGAAATCATTCGGTGATCGCATTTTAATCAATGACTTAAGCTTCGATATTCCTAAAGCTGGGGTAGTTGGTGTGATTGGGCCTAATGGAGTAGGTAAATCCACCTTATTCAAAATGCTAATGGGCTTGGAGCAGCCCGATTCGGGAGAATTGACCATTGGTGAAACTGTACAGTTATCCTATGTGGATCAATCACATGAAGACTTGGTTCCAGAAAAATCCATCTTTGAAGTGATATCGGGCGGAAATGAATTCATTGAATTTGGTAACCTATCCCTAAATGCAAGAGCATATATCAGTAGGTTCAACTTTACAGGTCAAGACCAACAAAAGAAAGTGGGCATCTTATCTGGGGGTGAAAGGAACAGAGTGCACCTAGCCATCACACTTAAAGAAGGTGGAAACGTCATTCTACTGGATGAGCCGACAAACGATATCGATGTAAACACACTACGTGCTTTAGAGGAAGCCATCGAAAACTTTGCAGGATGTGTTATACTAATCTCTCACGATAGATGGTTTATTGATCGATTGGCTACTCATATTTTAGCTTTTGAAGGAGATTCAGAGGTCCGCTTTTTTGAAGGAAACTATTCAGATTACGAGAAAAACAAAAAAGAACGTCTTGGAGATGTAACTCCGAAACGTCCAAGATTCAAAAATGTAATCAACAAATAATAAATGAGTGACTGCCTTCAAGCAGTCACTTTTTTTTATCTTTTACCAATGGAAAAAATAGTAGTCATTGGAGCAGGACCTGCAGGTATAGCTTGTGCAGCCATTCTTGCCAAGAATAATATACCATTCGAACTCCTTGAACAAGCCAATAGCATATGTCCAGCATGGCATAACCACTATGATAGACTCTCTTTACATACTGTCAAAAGTTTATCCGCCCTACCCTATCTACCCTTTCCTGAATCCTATCCAACCTATGTTCCCAAAGCCGAACTACTGACCTATTTTGATGACTATGTCCAGCACTTTGATATTAAACCAAGATTAAATACTACTGTCCAACATATCGAAGAAAAAGAAAATGGATGGACCATAACTACTTCTAATGGGGAAGAAATAAAGGGAAGCCAAATCATTATTACTACTGGGTTTAATCGAGTGCCTTTTTCACCAGAAATAATAGGTTTGGGAAGTTTCACTGGAGGAATCATGCATAGTAAGAACTATAAGAATCCTAAGCAACTGGAAGGTGATCGCATACTAGTAGTCGGAATGGGTAATTCAGGTGCTGAAATTGCCTTAGACTTGGCATTGAATGGCAAAACAACCTATTTATCTGTTCGCGGTCCTGTGAACATTGTTCCAAGAGACTTCTTAGGCAACCCAACACAATTAACCGCAAAGAAACTAGCCATCTTTCCACCTTTTATTGGAGATCGATTGGGTAGACTCGTTCAATATTTGAGTATTGGAAACCTAAATAAATATGGAATAAAGCGACCCAACATTTTTCCAGCAAAACAATTAAGAAAATTGGGTAAAACACCTGTAATTGACCTAGGTACTGTTGCTGAAATCAGGAAAGGTAACATTTCCATTAGACCTAGCATAAAAATCATTAATGGAGCAAGCGTTCAATTCACTAATAACCAATCCGACCATTTTGATCACATCATTTTCGCCACAGGCTATCAGTCAGCCGTGGAGCAATTTGCACCTTTTGTTCAATCCTTATTGAATGAGCATGGACATCCAGGTCAGTTTAGACACCGCACAGAGAAAGGTAATCAAGCCTTTTTTGTTGGATTCAATGCATACGCAAGTGGTTTATTAGAAAGTATAAACCAACAAGCTTTAGAATTAGAGCAGATTTTAATCGAGTAATAAGGACTGTTCAAGTATTTGACAACTTCGACTAATTTGTTCCTGCAAATTACCATAAGTAAATCCAGGCAAAGCTAAAGACTTGGTATTGTCATATCGATGCACAGCAAAGGCAGAAGCTGTCGTCTCTTTTGTTACTAAAGGTCGAGCACCCGTAAATAAACATCGCACTTTATCCAATCGCCAAACGAGCGCACTTATTAAGCGATTAACTGGTTTGTTAGGCTTAGCCACCTTAAAACCCTCAGCCATCCAATCAAATACTTGCTTGTAGGAATAATTACCTTGGCTGAGGATATACCGTTCTCCTTCTATTTCACTTGCAGCGAGTAAAAGCATAAATCTAGCCACATCCTCGGCATGCACAAAACCGCTTATCCCCTCGGTATAATATGGAAAACCTTTGCGGACATTGGCAAACATTCGAGTAGAGCCTTTGGCAGGAAATCCTAAACCTAGGATAATAGAAGGATTGACAATGGCAGCTCGAATACCCTCTGCAATACCTCTATGTACTTCCATCTCAGCCAAATATTTGGATTTGGAATACTCTGATCGATTTTCGTCCTCTTCCCATGGAACCACTTCTGAAATAAGTCGATTAGGATCTTTTTCATGACCTACCGCTGCAATTGAACTAACATGGATTAATTTCAAGTCTTCCCTTCCAATACATAGATCAACCAACAAAGCTGTACCTGCTACATTAACCTCATGCATATGCTCTCGATCACGTGGATCAAAAGACACCATTGCCGCACAATGAAAAACGATTGCAGCATTAGCTAAACCTTGCTCCAGAGCATATTGATCAAGCATATCTCCCTCAATCCAATGGATCTGATCCTCCAATCCTGCTAATAAACTTAAATCTGAATGAGCTCGTTTAAGCGCATGAATTTCATAGGAATCTGTAGCTATCAGCTCCTGAATCAATCTAGCTCCTAATAATCCCGTCCCTCCTGTAACAAATACCTTTTTCATGCTTACTTTGCTTTTGCTTGATAGACCGCACCACCCATATTATCTTCCGCAGAACCCGTAACAGAAGATAACAGATTGGGCATTCCACTCAATCGATATACACCAGCCAATACCATCAACATAGCCTCTTTCATATCTGATTCTTCTGCACTAATCTTTACTCGAGTAATATCTAGAGAACAGAGCTCCATCATTCGATGGATTAAAAAATCATTTTTAGCCCCACCTCCAGTAAATAATACTTTAAGCGGCGTATCAAAAGTACCCACTTTTTTGAGGTCCTCCATACAATGCTTAAAAGTAATTGCAATTAATTCTACACAGGTAGCTAACTGATCGGCAATACTAATATTTGATTGATTTAAGATGGGTAAAAAAACAGTCTGTAACTCCGTATTGTCAAAGCTCTTAGGCGCTGCAGCAACAATCATTGGTACTTCTAGCATAGCCTGCAGTAGACTATCATGCACTTGTCCAGATTGAGCTATTTTGCCCTGATCATCATAGGCAGAACCCAGCTTAGCGGAAAGATAATTCAATAACTGATTGGCGGGAGCAAAATCAAATCCAACTCTTTGTGCACCATTACTGTAACTGAGATTTGCAATACCACCAATATTCACACAAACATCAGCATGATATAAAACTTGATCAATGAGTGGAGCCATTGGTGCTCCCTGCCCACCAAGTGCAATATCGATATTTCTAAAATCACTGATAGTTGTCAAACCTGTTTGTGCAGCAAGCTGCGCCGCAGATCCAATCTGACAAGAATATCCTTTAACAGGATCGTGTATAATGGTATGACCGTGTGAAGCGATAAAATCCACCTTTATTTCAGGTGCGCGCTCCAAAAACTGATGCACTGCAGCTGCCATGAATTGACCTAAAGTAGCATCTAATTCTAGGAATGATCTCAATTCCAACTGCGGACCCTGTGCTAATTGATCCTGCAGGTCTGTTGGGAAGGCCACACAATCGGCTTGCAGCAAATCCATTTTTACCGACTTGGACTTAAGGTCTAGGTCAACTTTACATAATGCAATATCTAGACCATCCAAGGATGAACCAGACATTAGACCTATTCCATGATATGTAATTTTACTTGTCACTTGTTTTGACCTTCAGTTCCTCGGTGTAATTAGCAACCGCCTTAATTTCCTCCTCACTAAGTATGGATTTAAAAGCTGTCATTAACTTCCTTCCGTTGGTAATAACACTTATTTTTTCATCCATGTTCAAAGTAGATTTCGTTAGATCGAAAGCACCACTTGTCCCCATATTACCATACATACCATGGCAACTCACGCAATATCGCTTATAAATCTTCAAACCTAAGGGTGTTTCAGCTCGTTTTTCCTTGGTCGATTCAGTTCCACTTCCACAAGCGTAAACCATTGAAAAAAACAAGCCTAGAAACAAAAGCTTTTTCATAACATATTACTATTTAAACAAAGGAAACTTTATTCGTTTCCATTGATTTAATCAAAATAAAAATTCGCACTAATCACAATCTGCAAAACAAAATTACAGCGATTTAAAAAAGTGCCTAAGTACTATATATATCAACACTTAATGACCGAAAAAGATTAAGTATAAATTTATCGCTATTTCCTATCATTTAATCGAAAAAAACAAAGAAACTTTAAAACCTTGTAGAGTTTCCAGTGTATAATATTGTAGTTTTGCACAGTCAGTTTTCAAAAGTAATTATGAATAAATTATTAGAAAGATCTAGGGAATTATTTTTGCGCTATGGTATTAGAAATATCACCATGGACAAATTAAGTGCAGACCTTGGCATTTCCAAGAAAACACTTTATCAAACCATCCCTAACAAATCCTTTTTAATAGAGCAAATCATCAAAGCGTTCATTAAAGAACAGCAAGAAGAGATTCAGCTCATATCTTCCAATACCGAGAATGCTGTAGAAGAAATGTACCAAATGACCACTATGGCCATTAAACACATTCGCATGCTTCCCCCAAATCTTACCTATGAATTACAAAAATACTACCCAGAATGTTGGAGCCATGTGGAAAAACACCACAAGGGATTCTTATTAGAAGTCATCAAACAAAACCTAAAAAGAGGTCAAGAAGAACAGATATACCGAGAAGAACTGAATATAGACTTAGTATCTATTCTATATGCATCTAAAATTGACGTGGTAGTTAAAGAATCTGGTTACCAAGCTATGGGATATTCACAAGAAGATATTTTCAAGGAATTTATTCTCTATCACCTTCACGGCATTGCCTCGGAGAAAGGTAGAACATTAATACACAACTATTTTAATTTTTAACGATAATCATAATGAATCAAAAGTATCGTTGGCACCTAGTTTGGTTAGCATTATTCCTTCACGGAATGACCTTGTTTGGGCAAAATCAAGAAGGAAAAACCTTCACCTTGGACCAAGCAATCAACTATGCGCAGGATAATCATCCAGACATCCAACTCAAAAAGCTTCAAATCCGTGATGCCGAACAGCGGGTCAAAGAAACTGCAGCAATTGGACTACCTCAAATTAATGGTGGCCTAGAGTATCAATATTTTATTGAGAAGCCTAGGCAAATTGCCCCAGATTTCCTTACACCTGCAGTATACGGCATACTATTCCAAGAAAGTCTAGTACAGCCTTTCCCAATAGATGTAGGTACGCAAGAGTTTACTTTTGCCCAATCGCATAATCTAACACCAAGCGTAACACTGTCTAGCCTCATTTTTGATGGCAGTTATATAGTGGGTTTAAGAGCAGCACGATCATACAATAGCCTAGTGCAAAAGGATTTGAATATCAGCTTCGCTAACGTTAGAAAGAATGTAATCGATGCCTACCTGCCCCTTTTGATTATAGATGAGAATCTAAAGAATCTAGATCTTAATATTACTAATCTTAGTCATTTATTAGAGCAGACGGAAGCTACATTCAAGGAGGGGTTCGTTGAAAAATTAGATGTCGATCGATTGAAATTGTCCCTCTCTAACCTAGAGTCGGAAAGAGAAAATTTAATTAGACAACGAGTGGTGGCGCTTAATGCACTGAAGATGCAGATGGGCTTTCCTGTTGGGAGTCAAATGGATATTGAAGGATCTATTGAACAGGTATTGGAGACTTCAAAAGGTCAACAACTATTAGCCTCAACCCTTTCAGTTGACAATAGACCTGAAGTGGATTATCTAAACACTACTATTGCACTTAATGAATTAAATATCCAACGCTATAAAGCAGGATACTTACCTTCTTTGTCTGCTTACGTTTCATACCAAAACACCTATTTAGGGGATGATTTTTCAAATGGTACTTGGTTGCCAACCTCTGTCTTTGGAGCTAAACTCAACATCCCCATTTTTGCTGGGATGGGCAGAAAAGCACAAATCGAAAGAGCCAAAATCGACCTAGAAGAAGTCAAAGTTCGTAAAGAGCAAGCATTGGAAGGTTTTACGCTCGAATTGAGTAATGCTAAAACGAATTTCATCAATGCACAAGCAAGACTAGAGGTCAGAAAAGACAATCTAGACTTAGCACAGCAAATCTATGAAACGACCCAAATCAAATATAAAGAAGGGGTAGGTTCTAGTATTGAAGTATCGACAGCAGAGCAAGGGCTGTACCAAAGTCAGCAATATTATTATCAAGCAGTTTTCGAATTGCTACGTGCAGAAGCTGACTTGGCAAAAGCATTAGGTCAATAATTATAAACATAAAGAATCAACATAAAATGAAATACCACATATTAACTGCAATCGCTATCCTAAGTGTATTAGCTTGCGCACCAGAAGAACAAACTATCCCAGAGGATTTAAAAGGTAGAATTGCCCTCTTAGAGCAATTAAAAACGGAAGTCGATAACCTAGAAACCTATATTCAAGAGGTTCAAGATTCCGTAGATGCCTTGTCACCCAAAGTAGTCAATAAAAGACCAGTGACCATGGTGCAACCTGAGTTAGGTGATTTTAAGCATTATATCAGTGTTCAAGGTTCCATCTTATCCGATGATATTGTAAATGCCAGCTCAGATATAGGTGGAAGAGTGATTAGCTTAAGAGTGAAGGAAGGACAATCGATCAAGAAAGGGCAAGTGCTAGCTAAACTAGATTTAGAAGGTTTAGAGAAACAAAGAGCTGAATTACTTACTGCGCTCGAATTGGCAGAGGAAGTTTATGACAGACAAAAGCGATTATGGGATCAAAACATAGGTTCTGAAATCCAATTCTTACAAGCTAAAAACAATAAGGAAAGGCTAGAGAAATCGCTAGAAACTTTGGATTATAATAGAAGAAAATCCACTATCTATGCGCCTATCTCTGGATCAGTATTAAGTCTCAATATTAAAGAAGGAGAACTTGCTGCACCAGGCATGCCATTAGTGACCTTATTGAATGTAAATAAAGTTAAGGTAGTTGCTGAAGTTCCTGAAAGCTACCTAAAAGCTATCAACAAAGGAGATGAGATAGAAGTCCAACTTCCGGCCTTAGGCGAGACGCGCACTGCCAAAATCAGTTTGATTGGAGATGCCATTAACACAGCTAATAGAACATTCAAAATAGAAGCTGTTCTAGCAAATAAAGACAAACTTTTAAAGCCCAATTTGTTGGCAAATGTAAAATTGAATGACTATACACAGAAAGATGCCATTAGTATTCCTGTAGAACTTGTTCAGCAGGAGATAGGGGGTAAAAGTTATGTATACACTATCAGTGGAAGCACCAATGATTTAAAAGCTACCAAAACGTATATCTCTACTGGAGAAGTACAAGATGGAAAAATCATCGTAACGGAAGGGCTTACTGGACAAGAGCAAGTCATCTTAGAAGGTGCACGAATGGTGGTAAATAACGAAGCAGTAGAAATCAAAGAATAAGGTTGAACACATGAAAGATAAAATCAAAAATAAACTAAGGCAGTTTGGACTAACCTCACTTGCTGTCGACAATAGAACGAGTGTCATGTTGCTCACCTTCATGGTACTATTGTTCGGTGTACAATCATATAATAGTATGCCCAAAGAATCTTTTCCAGAGATTCCTTGGCCAGAAATTTATGTAAACACCGTTTACTTCGGTAACTCAGCAGAGGATATCGAAAACTTGGTAACCAAACCCTTAGAAAAAGAAATCGCAACAATCAGCGAACTTAAGTCAGTTACCTCTCAATCGCTTCAGGATTATTCATTGATTATTGCTGAATTCGATACAGATATTGATCTAAAGGATGCCGCTAGGAAACTAAAGGATGCCGTAGATAGAGCTAAACCAGAACTACCTACAGATTTAACAAAAGAACCGGAAGTTCTTGAAGTCAATTTATCTGATATTCCTATTGTAACCATCAATATCGCTGGTTCGTACAGTAATGATGAGCTTAAATCCTATGCGGAATATATCCAAGATGAAATAGAAGAACTGAAAGAAGTTTCTCAAGTTGATCTGAAGGGAGCCTTAGATAGAGAGGTGAAAATAAGTGCGGACCTAGACAAAATGAAAGCCATGGAAGTTGGCTTTGCAGATATTGAAAACGCCATCCGTTCAGAGAACTTGACCATGTCAGCTGGTGAATACACCAGTAATGACTTTAGGAGATCTATCCGTATCATTGGTGAATTTGAATCGGTAGAGCAATTAAAAAGACTGATTGTAAAAAGTGAATTTCAAAAGAGTATCTTTTTGGAAGACATTGCAGATGTTGAATTTGCCTTTGCCGAAAAAACATCCATCTCCAGGGCGAATAAACTTCCGGTAATCTCCCTTGACGTAATCAAAGAAAAAGGAGAGAACCAGTTGGATGCATCAGATAAGATTGCTCAAATTTTAGAAGATGCGAAGGCTAATGTCCTACCTGCAGATTTAAATGTGACGACATTTAATGATCAGTCTGTACAGACTAGAATGATGGTGTCCAACCTAGAGAACAGTATCATATCGGGTGTCATTTTAGTGGTATTAGTACTGCTATTTTTCTTAGGTATTCGTAATTCAATGTTCGTTGGGGTAGCTATACCACTTTCGATGTTGATGGGAATATTCATCATGAACCTATTAGGTTATACCTTAAATACTGTAGTATTATTTTCCCTTATTCTAGCACTTGGAATGCTTGTAGATAATGCCATAGTGGTAGTGGAAAATATCTATCGATATATGCAGGAAGGATACAAACCCATTGAAGCAGCAAAATATGGAACAGGAGAAGTGGCTTTGCCTATTATTGCGTCAACAGCAACAACTCTAGCTGCATTTGTTCCACTGGCCTTTTGGCCTGGATTAATGGGTAGCTTCATGAAATACTTACCGATTACACTCATTATTGTGCTTGCTTCATCACTTTTTGTGGCCCTTGTTATCAACCCAGTATTGACCTCAAGGTTTATGAAAATTGATCAATTAGCAGATACAAAAGAAGAACGCCAAAGAAAAAGAAAGAATGTATTATTCTTCTCACTAGGCTTACTAATTGTGGGTATCATTGCCCATTTCTTGGGTTCCATTTGGATGAGAAATATTATGGGTATCGTTGTGATCGTTAGCTTACTAAATACCTTCTTTTTAAGAAATGCCTCTTTCAAATTCCAAGCAAACGCACTTCCAATATTAGAGAACATTTATAATAGGTTTATCTCCTTTGCACTGAGAGGAAAAACACCGGCCATTATTTTTGCTGGCTCATTTGTCCTACTTATCATATCCTTAATGCTATTGGGTAGGAAAGCACCAAAGGTGGAACTTTTCCCAAGTGCAGATCCACAATATGTAAATGCCTTTATTGAATTCCCTGTTGGTACAGATATAGAAGCAACAGATGCCTTCATGGTAGAAGTGGAAGAAAAGATTTCTGATATTGTTGATCGAAATTCAGAGATTATCGAGGCCGTATTGGCACAAATTGGAGAAAACACAGGAGACCCCAATGCTGGACCATCATTTGGTGCATCACCCAATAAAGCCCGCTTGTCTATCTCCTTTGTTCCGTCTGAAGAAAGAGGGGGCGTTTCTACTTTTGATATCATGGAGGAAGTTCGAGCAGCTTTAAAAGGATATCCAGGGGTGCAAATTGTAGTGGATAAGAATCAAGATGGACCTCCTACCGGGAAACCAATTAACATTGAGATCCAAGGAGAGGAGGTAGATGAACTCACAAAAATCTCTGCTGACTTAATCAAATTCATTAATGAGCAGAATATTCCAGGTATCGAAGAGCTGAAGAAAGATGTTCAATTCTCTAAACCTGAATTAATCATCAATGTAGATCGAGAAGCTGCAAGAAGATTTGGATTATCAACCTATTCCATCTCCGATGCAATTCGTACATCTGTTTTTGGTAAGGAAGTCTCTAAGTTCAAAACGAATGATGAAGATTATCCTATTCAACTCCGTGCAAAAGATGTCAGCAGAAATAATATTTCTGAAATATTGAATCAAGCCATCACTTTCCGAAATCCGGCTAATGGTCGTATTTCTCAGGTGCCTATTGCAGCAGTTGCAGATATTGAATATTCGACGTCTTATACCTCTATTAACAGGAAGGACCAGGAACGGGTGATTACCATTAATTCAAATGTACTTGATGGATATAACGCCAATGAGATTGTAAATACCATTCAGACAAAAGCGCAAGCTTTCAATTTGCCTGATGGATACACCATCACGTTTACCGGCGAACAGGAAGAACAAGCAGAAGCTGTTGAATTCTTAACTACAGCCTTGCTAATTGCCATATTTAGTATTTTCCTAATCATTGTTGCGCAGTTCAACTCCGTTTCGTCGCCATTCATTATCATTATTTCTGTACTTTTCTCGACTATTGGCGTGTTTTTTGGGTATGTGTTGACGAATATGAATATTGTTGTAATCATGACTGGGGTGGGTATCATCTCCTTAGCAGGTATCGTAGTAAATAATGCCATAGTACTTATTGACTACACCAACTTGCTCGTCAAGAACAAAAGAGCTGAATTAGGCTTGAAAGAAGACGAAAAATTAGATGAAGAGGAAGTGAAAAAGTCTATTATCAAAGGTGGAGAAACCAGGTTAAGACCGGTACTTCTTACAGCTATAACAACGGTCCTAGGACTAATACCATTAGCTGTTGGATTCAACTTTGACTTTTTTAGCTTGATCCAAAATACCGATCCAAATATTTCTTGGGGAGGTGACAATGCAAAGTTCTGGGGAACTATGGCCTGGACCGTGATCTATGGATTAGTTTTTGCAACTTTCCTGACATTAGTAGTAGTTCCAACCATGTATTGGATTGCATTTAGAATAAAAAATTCTAAGTTATTTAGTCACAGATAATACTAAAATTGAATAAAAAAAGCCAGCATGTATTGACAAGCTGGCTTTTTTATTGTATTTTTATTTTATAAAAGCAATGTCACAATTACTTATAATACAAAGTGCTATTTATTAATAATTTTTGCTATTTGTATTTGAAAGTAATTTCGTTCTCCCCTTATATATTTTCAGACCGCTATACGTGATAAATGTTTTGCTGTGATTTGATATCAAGCGGTTTAACAATTTTTGACAAGTATTGAGTGTTTGTTCATAGTTTTTGTTTTTTTGTGTGCCCCTGTGTATCAGGGGCTTTTTTATTTTACCTTTATAGCAAAAAAACATGCCAAATAGAGACTCATCCAAAGTTGAACAACTCCGCCAGCACTATCAGTCAGATATCCTTTCTATTGATAACACAGCTAACAATCCGCTTGACCAATTTGAATCCTGGTTTAATGATGCTCTAGAGAGTGGTATACTCGAGCCCAATGCAATGACCTTATGCACAGTAAGTCCACAGGGCTATCCTCAAGGAAGAATTGTACTCCTTAAAGGATTCTCAGAAGAAGGTTTTAGATTTTTCACCAACTACAGCTCTAGCAAAGGAAATGACCTCAAACACAACCCTAGGGCGTCCTTGGTTTTCTTTTGGGATAAACTCCAAAGGCAAGTTCGAATAAGTGGTCCAGTGGAAAAATTAAGTGAAGAAGCATCTTCAGCTTATTTCAATAAAAGACCAGTAGAAAGTCAGTTAGGAGCAATAGCATCTCCTCAATCACAGGTTATACCTTCGAGGAAAGTCCTCAGTGATTCTCTTGAACAAGCAAAATTAGATCATCAATCTACCCAAAAAATAACTAAACCCAAACATTGGGGTGGGTATCTAGTAATGCCCACAACATATGAGTTTTGGCAAGGGCAACCGAGTAGATTACACGATAGAATAGTTTACCACAAAGAAGAAAATAAATGGACAAAATCAAGACTGGCCCCTTAATATACTTGACTTTAATATATTAAGATTTTATATTTATATAAGCACTTCATACTTCAACGATAATTCCATTTCAATATCCTGTAGAACTTCCAACTTTACATCTTGAAAAGAACATGCAAATCATTGGATTTGCACCAGGCATAACTCCCTCCCCCCGGGATACAATAGCTAGTTATGGCTAAAAAAATAGGAGAGCAAATTGCTCTCCTTATTTTTAACAAAAACGGTCATAAGCCATTTTCAAATTATCTGCGATGATATCTGCTGATCGACCTTCAATGTGGTGTCGCTCTAAAAAGTGAACCAATTTACCTTCTTTAAATAAAGCAATCGAAGGAGATGATGGAGGATAAGGTAGCATGTAAGATCTTGCTTTATCTACAGCTTCTCGATCCACCCCAGCAAAAACTGTAACAGTCTGATCTGGCTTTGCCGAATGATTTAATGACATTTTTGCACCAGGCCTTGCATTGGCTGCAGCACATCCACAAACTGAATTCACTACAACTAATACCGTTCCTGCTTTAGCGCCCAACACTTGATCAACATCCTCTGCTGAAATTAATGACTGAAATCCTGCGTCATTTAAATCTTTTGCCATTGGAGCTACTAATTCTTTTGGATACATATTCTTTTTATTTTTTTACAAAAATAACATTGCTCGGACATTTATGTTTATTTTTCTCTTAATTTTGAGTAGTTAGGCTGATACCTGGAATATAAACCACCTATTATGACGAAAAGCTTACTGTTCCTTATTATAGGTTTTGCACTTGTTGCTCTAACTGCTTGTTTAGATGATCAAGTAGAGGGTAATCCTTGTGAAGATGAAACGCTAGAAAGCTTCGTTTATACAGCAGATATACAAATCATAATTGACACCAAATGTGCTAGTGCTGGTTGTCATGTAGATAATAGTGCGCCAGGTAATTTTGATACCTATGCCGGTCTAGAAGCCTATTTACCAGATCAAATAATATCACGCTCGATTAATGCAGTAGACATGCCACCTCCATCTCATCCACCACTCACTGCGGAAGAGATGCTAGCATTACAATGTTGGATCCAATCTGGTTATCCTGAAAACTAATTAATACTGAACAGCACAGATTAACAATGAAGCAAATAATCAAAAATACATATAGAATAGCGATACTGCTACTTTGCACCTGCTCACTTAAGGCGCAAAGCCCAACTAAATTGTTCAACGATTCTAGAGTAATCAATAGTCATTCCGTTGAAGTATTACAGAAAGGCACCTTGGATATTAGAATTGGACACCGTTTTGGAGATGTTGGTGGAGCGTGGAATACCTTTTACGGTTTAGAACAAGCTACTGACGTTTATATCGGTGGAGAATATGGTCTTTCCGATAAATTTTTAGTGGGATTATCCAGATCAAAAGGTTCTGCTGGATTAAGGATGCTAGTCAATGGATTAGCTAAGTGGAATTTAGCACATGAAAAGGACGGCAAACCGTTCTCGTTAACCTTAGTAGGCTTAGCCACAGTTTCTACGATGCAGAAGAGTGACTCGCCTAGTTCATTATCTCATTTTCCGAATTTTCTGAATAGGATGTCCTACTGTGGTCAATGGGTGATAGGAAAACGAATTAGTCCAGCATTAAGTCTTCAAGCAAATATATCTGCACTACATAGGAATATAGTGCTCATTGAAGATATGAATACCACTATTTCTGTTGGAATGGCTACTCGCATCCAATTGAATAAAACGTTTGCACTTATTGGTGATATCAATATGCCATTAAATGGACCACAAAGTTTATTTCAGGAATCAAGCGCCAACTTGCCCGATTTTTACATCCCAATTGGGGTGGGCATGGAATTCAATACAGGAGGACATATTTTCCAAATGAACTTAACGAATGCTAGAGGGATACCTCAGACAGATTTCTTGGCCTCAACCACATCTTCTTGGCTAGATGGTGGATTTAGACTTGGATTCACTATTTCAAGAGTTTTTAAAGTTAGATGATCATGAAATATATGTTCACTATATCACTCCTTGCATTCATAGGATTGGCAGCTACTTGGCAGGTGAGCTCTATCGACTTTTCCCCAGAGGATAATGTCCAAGATATATTGGTGCAACTTGGCGGAGAAGCATTACCGCATACAGTTAACTCCAACATAGAAGGGGTATCTGTGGAAAAAGGAATGGAATTATTGACTACAGGAATCACTACTAAAGCTAATGGAGGTAAAACCAAAAAGCAAAGTTCACACTTTTTGTGTACTTCCTGCCACAATATGCTGAAAGAAGATCCAGATCTTGCAGTAGCTGATCCTCAAGCTCGATTAGATTATGCAGTCAGTAATGGCTTACCCTTTTTGCAAGGAACAACTTTCTACGGTATTATAAATAGAACCTCCTTCTATAATGGAGATTATGTCAAAAAATATGGTGACCTAGTAGAAGACGCTCGGCATGATTTGAGAAATGCTATTCAATTATGTGCAACAACTTGTGCACAAGGCAGGCTACTAGAGGAATGGGAAGTTGAATCTATCTTGGCATATTTTGAGCAAACAGGCTTAAAAATGAAGGACCTGATTCTATCTGAAGTAGAAGCGAATCAAATCAATCAAGCCATTAGTTCGGGCGAAGACCAAGATATGGCGCGTAATTTGATTCAATCTAAATACCTGCAAGCTTCACCTGCCCATTTCATTGCACCACCAGAAAACAGGTCAAAGGGACCAGAAGATATTAGCCAGGTAGACATAGAAAATGGTGCAGCTATCTACCAACATAGCTGTTTGCATTGTCATGAAAATCAGCGATTCTCCTTATTTGAATTAGGCCCAGATAAGCTTTCCCTTAAATTCCTAGATAAACACTTTAATAAATATAATAGGTACTCGACATACCAAGTAGTGCGCTGGGGCACCTCTCCTATTCCTGGTAAGAAATCGTACATGCCCAATTACACTCAAGAAAGAATGAGTGTTCAACAATTAGAAGACCTCAAAGCCTACATGGCTTCATCAAATTAAGTTTTATATGAGAAATACCCTTTTACTCGCAATAATACTTTTGCTCTTCCCTATTTCTAGTCAAGCACAAAAATACCTTGAAGGTAGGTGGGAAGGTGCATTAGTACAACATGGAAAAGAGTATATCCTGAAGATGGATATCAAGCGTAGTTTTAGTAAAGTAGAAGCGGAGATTTATTGTATAACTAATGATACCACATTTACTCGAACGGTAGCTAAAGGCAGACTCTACAGCGATCGCTCGGTATATTTGGAGGATTTCAAAATTGTTTTTCCTGATGATCCTAAAGCAGGGATTCATTTCAAAAAGAAATTCCAGCTACTCTATGATAGAGATTTCAACACCTTAACATTGGATGGATACTGGCAAGAATTAGGAAATATAAGTAAGGTAGATCAAAAAATCGGTCAAGTCAGATTGAAACGCATCATTGATAAAAGGAGAGCTTAACGCCATCAAAGTGCCCATCCATGTGCTTCCCAATCAGCTATATAATCCACATCAGGTAAAGCTTCTAACAATCGAAGTTTTAAACCATTTTCACTGCATATACGAATACTTTCTGCCAAGACGTTGGAGGAGCTCCAAGCAGACAAATCAAATAATAGCGATTGGGGTTTATTCAGGCCGATCAAGTAATATCCCCCGTCCAATGCTGGACCATACACTACATCATAATGGTTTAGCGCTTGAAAGGCTGCTTCTATATGGCTAGGGCTTAACTTAGGACAATCACTTCCTATTAGTACTACTTGTTCCATTCCACGCTGGAAAGCTTCCAGAAAAGCACTTTGCATGCGTTCCCCAATATTCCCTGATGCCTGTTTATTTTTTTGAAAAAGAGAAGTATCCCAAATATCGTCAGATACGATATCTTGACTGTAATAAACGATACGTTCACATCCTTCAACAGTCCTTGTTACCGAATGAGCATGCTCTAAAAGAGCCTTATAAATATTTAAGGCTTCCTCATGCCCAACGGATTGGGCTAGTCGCGTTTTAACATGACCCAATACGGGATTTTTAACAAAAATGAGCAGTGCCTGCCGACACTGCTCATTTGCTTTGGTATGTTCCTTCCGTTTAATTGTCACCTCCTTTGTATAGTTTGTCTTCGTCTACCACAGTAACTTTCTCCCCTTCCTTCAATTGCTTTGAAATCGCAGAGTATGGACCTATGACCACATTCATGCCTTCTTGCAGTCCAGCCTTAATATGGATGTTTTTATCATCCTGCAAACCTGTGCTTACTTCAACCATAACTATCGTATCAGCATCTACCACAAAAACAACTTCACCAAAATTTTCATCCTTTGGATTGTAACTAGCTTCTCGCTCTAGCCTAGTATCGTCTTCATCAAATTCGCGAATAGAGACAGACTGAACAGGCACGGTAAGAACATCTTCAACGGTAGAGGTATTGATTTCTACATTTGCTGACATTCCCGGACGGAATGGGAACTGATTATCTGCTGTAATCAAATCTGAATAGGACGCCGGAAGTATATCAATAGTTACAACAAAGTTAGTTACCTGATCAGAGGTTAATGAAGCTCCACCCATTCCCGAAGCTAAATTATTAGCTGAATTTGCAATTTGCCTCACTTTTCCTTCGAAAAGTCGATCCACATAAGCATCTACTTCTACATCAACAAAATCACCAATACTTACTCTTGGAATGTCACTTTCACTTACTTCAACTTGCACTTCCATAGCATTTAGATTTGCCACACGCATAAGCTCTGTTCCACTCATTTGAACGGTTCCAACTACCTGCTCCCCTTCCTCTACATTTAATCTAGAAACGACTCCTGTAACAGGTGCAATAATGGTAGTTCTACCTAACATCGTTTTCAACTCCTTCAAGGAAGCTTCTGCACTTTTGATGGAGAATTCAGATGCCAGCACGTTTTGCTCTGCTGACTTGATACCCGCATCCGAAGCACGAAGATTGGCCTCTAAGGATTGTACATTTACTAAAGAAGACTCATAATCTGCGCTAGATATTACACCATCCTTGAATAGTGTTTCATTACGTTTATGAACCTCTTGGGCATTCAATAATTGAGATAATACTTGCTCGCGTTGAGCGATGATATTCTCTACTTGAGCTTTAGAATTAGCCAGATTAGCTTTCGCAGCATTAACACTAGCCACACCTCTTTCAACCTGAGATTGATAGGCTTCAGGATCGATTTTTGCTAGAATCTGACCGACTTGTACAGAATCACCCTCTACAACGGAGAGATCAACCACTTCACCTGAAACTGGAGAAGAGATTTTCACTTCAGTTACCGGGAATATCTTTCCTGAAGCAGATACTTTTTCAGTAATAGTTGCCTTTGCACTTGGCTCTACTGCCACTTTAGTATACTCTGGATCTTTTTTGAAGATTAACATCAGAGCAATTAAAACAACAACAATTACTCCCAGGATGATGATAATTCTATTGGTATTATCTTTTTTCTTTTTCATTACCACGTTAGTATTAATTCAGTTTCTTTTAGTTTAAGGTTAGTCCTCTACCCATATAAAAATCAAGGACTTTCATGTTGAATATATATTGATACTTGGCATTAAGTAAATCCAACTCTGCACGATCACGCAAATTTCTAGAGGTATTTAACTCTAATGTATTTACTACACCTAACTCAAATCGTTTAGTTGCATTTTCATAAGCTACATTTGCTGCCTGGAATGCCTTTTCAGATGCGTAATAGGCCAACTTAGAGGTTCTAGCTTGGATTAAAGCAGTTTGAATATCTGTTTTTAGCTGATTCCTTTGCTGAGTATTAATAAGTTTCTGATTCTTAGCATTCAGCTTAGCACGTTGCACGCCATAATGAGTCCTCAAACCATTAAAAACAGGCACACTCAAACTCAGCCCAACGCTTTGACCAAAATTTTGATTTAACTGATCCATATAGGCTTGATCCGATAGAATAGGTACTTGTTGAGGTATAAAGAAGGTAAAAGCTTGACCATTGCCATCAAATACTTCAAAAGGTGCTACTAAATCTTCAAATCCATCCACCTGAACACCTAAACTAGACCAGTTGGAACTCATCCCACCAAAAATACTTAGCTGAGGGATTCCGAAAGAACGGGCCTGAACAATGGATTCCTCTGCCGATTTTAATCTATATTCATTAGCTTTTATAGAAGGTTGAGATCCTAATGCCGTTTGAAAAACTTGCTCTAATGAGATGCGCATTGGATCTTCCACAGGTATTTCAATTTCAGGCCTTACTAAACGGATAGATTCATTGGGGTCCAACTCTAATAATTGAATCAAAGTTAATTGAGCGACCTCTAAATTTCCTTGAGCGATTAACACACTTTGCTGGTTCAATGCTAATTGTGCCTCGATATCTAGTAAATCATTTACTGGAATCACACCCGCATCAGCAAGTTTTTTAGATTGCTCATATTGATCTTCCGTTACTCTAACTTGATTCTGAGCATTGGCTAATTGGTCCTCAGACAACATAACCTGAAGAAACATAGTCGCTAGGGTTAAGCCTAGATTGTTATAAGCATCTTCTCCATCAAATACAGCAGCTTCTAAATTATACTTACCCTGTCGAACAGTAGAATTAATTCGGCCACCTGAGAACAAACTCAACCCAGAACTCAATGAAATAGAGTTATATCCAATTTCCTGTGTTCCAAAATCATTGGTAGTCGGGTCAATAGTTCTTCCCAATTGAAGTCCCCCACTTACGGAGCCATTCAAAGAAGGCAACCTAGACATTTTTGCTTCTTTTAAATTGATTTCTGCTGTTTGTATCAACATTTGAGCCTGCTTCAGGGTCAAAGCATTTTCCTCTGCAATTTTCATACAATCTTCAAGCGTAAGAAATTTCTGTGCTTGTGCAGAAAAAATAAATGCTGTCAATAGAATAGCCAGGGAGATGGTTCTTTTCATCATCGCGTTTAAATTTATGATTACAATTGTAGTTATTAGCTCCCTAAATGACGAAAAATATATATGAAGGATGTCTGAATAGGGATAAAACAGCCTGATAAACCTATTTAGGTCTGATGTGTAAAGGAAATACTGCTATGGTCTACTACTTAAACTTTTTACTCCAATGAGTTGATCAAAACGAGCACCAAAGGGTTTGTAGTAAATCAAAATGGTGTACTGATTTTCAGTTTCATACCAATTACCTTCCGTTACCTCATAATCTACTCGGTCGGATTCATCCCCTTGCTCCACGATATAATAATTATAATATCCTTGCTTTAAACGTAGCTTACAAACATATGCTTTGAGCATATCGTTATACACCATGCGATTGGACTGCTCACAATTAAATGCAGTAAACTCCCCAAACACATAATAGTCTGCCTCCATATTCTCAAATGGTCGTTTATAAATGAATAGTACATCTACATATTCTCCGGACAAAAAATCATTCGTGTTATTGGCAGCTTCTATTACGTAACCACCGTTGATATCATTGGACTCAAAGTAAGCCGTATTGGATCGCATCGCTTGTCCCTCAATACTTACATCAATTCTGTCATAACTTCTGATGACTTCTTGTATATGACTTGGTGGGTTGGTTAAGTTTCGGATGTCAAAATATCTAAATTCCTTTCCTGCCTCAAAAACAATCTTATTCTGATAATCAAAATCTACGGTATTCACCCGCACAAAAGAAGGTTTGATGTCGTGTATGGCTGTATCCCAACGTTTATTTTGGATAACAGTGGCTTTCAGAGTCGCTCTAGGGTTTTGAATATCAGTACCTTCTAAATTGACATAGAAATCAATTTCTTGATGCGTTTCTATCTTAGAATTCAAAGATGCCCTGAGCACTTTATGGTCTATTCCTAAGATAGGTTCAGCTACCATAAATCGCTTGGCCAAAAGGACTTTATTTGAGTCCGTATCAAAGACTTCAATCACATAATTGCCTGTCAATAAGAAGTTTACTGATTCATTAGGAAGCTGAATCTCGTAATTAGAATATTCTACTATAGTATTAAAAGAAAACTCATAATTATCTAAATATTCTTCCTGATAACCATCTATGTACTCCGTGTAGAAGAGATCAGACAGGGTCCAGTCACTATTACAATACTTGATTCGATATCCTAAATTTCGATCTTCATTCAAGTCATCAAAATTTAAATAAACGAAGTTGTTAGTTCGAATAAAATAAATCGGATAAGACAACTGATTGGTGCCGCTAAATATTTTTACAGATGCAATATACTCATCATAAATACGATCCTCCATCACTTGAGCATGGACATTCAAAGTGATGATAAAACATAGACTTAGAATAAATAATCTTTTCAAGGCTTTTTATTTTCTACTAAGGTAAGGATTATTGTTTATTGAAAAACGCCAAGGCCAGTCCACACACTCTTCTGCATAATCAATTCCTATTCTTGGCCCTTTTACAATATTCGAATCAGAAATATTAGTGCCGTATTCCAACCAAATATCAGAATCTACATGTGCTAAATGCAAGCCATTCATGCTAGTACTAATACCTAAGGCTTTAGATAAAACGCCAGGACCTGAAGTCAATTGTGGCTTAAGCTTAGAAAATTTTCGCCTAGACAGCATAGTCTCAACACCTACTGTTGGTTCAATAGCCCGTATCAAAACAGCATCAGGTTCACCTTCAGGACCTGCTACAATATTGAATAAATGATGTATACCATAACACAAGTATACATATGCAGTACCTGACTTGGAAAACATAGTCTGCGTTCGCTTAGTTCGCTTATAACCATAAGCGTGACAGGCTTTATCGTCTTTACCTCGATAGGCTTCAGTCTCTACAATTATACCCTTAGTTATGTGTCCTTGCTGATGTGTACATAGATAACAACCAAGTAGGTTTTGAGCCAATTCAAGGACATCAAATTGGTCAAAATAAGCTTGGTCAATTCGCTTATCCATCATCTATACGAAAAGTGCTTTATACAAGTCTTCAACTTTTGAAATCTGCCTAATCCGAATACTAAATCGACTAGAATCAAGCCCTTTGGAGCTGTAAGAAGAAATAAATATTTCCTTAAACCCTAGTCGATCTGCTTCTTGAATCCGTTGTTCAATTCTGGTTACTGCCCTTATTTCACCAGAAAGTCCTACCTCTCCTGCAAAGCAGACATCAGCAGGTACAGATACATCTTGAAAGCTAGAGATCAATGCAGCAACAATAGATAAATCTATAGCTGGATCTGAGACCTTAATACCACCTGCAATATTCAAAAACACATCAAAATTAGCTAGTGGGAAACCACATCTTTTTTCTAATACAGCTAACAACATGTTCAATCTCCTTAAGTCAAATCCAGTCGCAGAGCGTTGAGGATTTCCGTAAACTGCCTTACTGACTAAAGCCTGGGCTTCTATCATCATAGGTCTCAAACCTTCTATGGTGGAAGCTACTGCTGAACCACTGAGTCCCTCATCTTTTTGAGATAATAATAACTCAGAAGGATTTTGCACTGACCGAAGCCCATTTGTTTGCATCTCATAAATACCTAACTCGTCTGTAGAGCCAAATCTATTTTTAAGGGTTCGAAGGATACGATAAACATAATTTCGATCACCTTCAAATTGCAAAACGGTATCAACTATATGCTCCAACAGCTTAGGTCCGGCAATAGACCCTTCTTTATTGATGTGCCCTATAATAAAGACTGGGACACCAGTATCTTTTGCAAAACGCTGAAGAGCAGCTGCACATTCTTTGATTTGTGATATACTGCCAGCTATAGAATCAATATGTATGGATGCTAGTGTTTGTATGGAATCAATAACTAGAAAAGCAGGCCTAAGTTCTGCCGCTTGCTTTAATATATGCTCCACCTTCGTCTCCGTTAATATCATACAAGCACCTGAAACTTGCTCAATTCGGTCAGCTCTCATTTTTATCTGTTCAGCAGATTCCTCCCCAGAGACATATAGCACAGCTTGGGGTTGCTTTACTGCCACTTGAAGCATTAAAGTAGACTTTCCAATTCCCGGTTGGCCGCCAATTAGCGTTAAGCCGCCAGGTACAATCCCACCGCCTAATACACGATCAAATTCTGGATCACTACTCCCCAAACGAATAGTACTTGAGGCTTGCACCTCAGCTAGTGGTACAGCTTTATTAGATCCTTGAGGTTTCTCAGACCAACTAGATTTCGAAGATGTACGCTTATTGTCAGCAGATTCAATGATTTCTTCAGTGAAAGTATTCCACTCTCCACAACTATGACATTGTCCCATCCATTTGGGAGAGGACACCCCACAATTAGAGCAGAAAAACACTTTTTTTATTTTAGCCAAGGCTTGTTTTATTTTGTGATATAAAGACTTACGCGATTCCTAGACTTAAAAACTCAAATAAATTAATTTTTTTCTTTTTGGTGAAAGGAAAAAAATGTACCTTTGAATTGTTGAATAGACAACACTTTACTATAATACCTAAATAAGGTTATTTTTTATAAATATTTACCTTATTATCTTTATAGTTCAAAATAGACATATTTTTTATTTTATATATGTAGATTGTTTTCATTTGGTTTTTTGGGGTTATTACAGGGTGCTACTTCAGTAGTTACCCTGTTTTTTTTGAGCACATTTCTTCACTTACCTTAGGTCATAATTCGTATCTTCGAGGCTCAAACGCATTCAATCATGAATAAAAATAAAGTACTTATTACCTCAGCACTTCCTTATGCCAATGGTGCATTGCATTTAGGACACTTAGCTGGTGCCTATCTGCCTGCAGATATTTTTGCACGGTTTCAAAGGAGTATGGGTAAAGATGTAGTATTTGTTTGTGGGTCTGACGAGCATGGTGCGGCTATTACCATGCGCCCCAAAAAAGAGGGTAAAACACCACAGGAAATCATAGATACTTATCACAATCTCAATAAACAAACCTTTAAAGACCTAGGGATTTCTTTCGATATATATCATCGTACAAGTGCACCACTTCATCATGAAACAGCTCAAGACTTTTTCAAAACCTTAGAGGCAAAGGGTGGAGAATTTATTGAAAAAACTTCGGAGCAATATTATGATGAAGAATACGACGCTTTTTTAGCTGATCGCTATATCAAAGGAAGCTGTCCAAAGTGTCAATATGAAGAAGCATATGGAGATCAATGTGAAAATTGTGGATCCACATTATCCCCGACTGAATTGATTAATCCAATATCTACATTAAGTGGAAGTAAACCTGTTTTAAAAGAAACTACACATTGGTTCTTTAGATTAGATAAGCATGAGGAATGGTTGAGAGCTTGGATAGGTGAAGGCATACTAGAAGGACAAAAGCATCATGATCCTAAATCCTGGAGAAATCATGTAAACGGCCAATGTATGTCTTGGCTAGATGCTGGATTACAACCAAGAGCTATCACACGAGATTTGGATTGGGGAATTAGCGTACCGCATGAACGTGGAACAGGTAAAGTACTATATGTATGGTTTGATGCACCCATAGGATATATTTCAGCTACAAAACAATGGGCAGCTGATAACAATAAAAACTGGGAGGATTATTGGAAAGGTGATGATGCTGAATTAGTCCATTTTATAGGTAAAGACAATATTGTTTTTCACTGTATTGTATTTCCTGCTATGCTAAAAGCACATGGATCTTACAACCTTCCCGTAAATGTACCTGCTAATCAATTCTTAAATTTCGAGGGGAAAAAATTCTCTAAGTCCAAAGGCTGGGGAATAGAACAACATGAATACCTAGAAACCTTCAAAGATTTTCCAAACAAAGAAGATGCATTAAGGTATGCCTTATTGAGGAATATGCCTGAGAATAAAGATGCAGACTTCAAATGGGATGAATTTGTTGATTATCACGATAAAGAACTAGCAGATAATCTGGGTAATTTCATGAACCGAGCGATTGTCCTTACAAATAAATACTACGAGGGTATCGTTCCTACTCCAACCAACACCAAAAATGCTGTTTTAGATAAAGCCAATGGTTTGGTTGAAAAAATCATTCAGGAAGTTGAACAATACAACTTCAAGTTTGCTATTCAAGCCTTTATGGAGCTTTCTTCTCATGGTAACACCTATTTACAAGAGGTATCTCCTTGGAAGCTATTCAAAGCAGAGCCAGACGCTCAAGTTATCAAGGATTGTATCTATAACTGTTTGCAGATAGCTACTCAATTGGCAGTACTCAGTGAAATCTTTATTCCCTTCACATCTAAGAAAATTAAAAAGATGTTGAATTGGGACTATACAGGAGTGGACCAAATAAGACATATCAACAACTTGATCCAACAAGGAAGTCCCATTTTAGAGGCTGGCCATAAAATTGGAGAACCAGAACTCCTTTTTGCCAAAATACATGACCGTAAAGATCAATCTAGACTAGCCTTAATTCAGGCTCAAAAAGATAAGCTAGAAGCTATTCTCGAAGCGGAAAAAGAACAGGACTATCCTGCGCCAAAAGCTAGTATCTCATTTGATGACTTTACAAAATTAGATATCAGAACAGCTCGAATTGTAGCAGCGGAAAAAGTAAAAAAAGCTAAGAAATTGCTCCAATTAACCGTTGATTTAGGATTTGAGCAAAGAACAGTTGTATCTGGTATCGCTGAATACTACGAACCTGAGGATATCATTGGTCAAGAAGTCGCGCTATTGATTAATCTTGAACCGCGTAAAATTAGAGGTGTAGAATCTCAAGGTATGATTCTGATGGCAGAGAATGCTAAAGGAGAATTATCCTTTGTTGCTCCACAAAAGGACTGGCCTTCAGGATTTAATATTGCATAAAAAAAAGCCATGGAAATAATCCATGGCTTTTTTATTTCTAGCGCATCTTAGGCCTGCGGCGTTTTCCACCACCTGGTTGACGCATTTGTTTTTTACTTGCCCCCATAGCATGTCCTCTAGATTGACTAAACATCTTCATATCTCGTTCCACTTGTCTAATCTGTTCTGCTAATTGCTCTTCCGTCACATTAAACTTTTTCAAGTTTCGAAGGTGATTTTTTACTTGAGCCATATTATTACGCGCTGCTGCTTGGCTAAGTAATTGCATTTCTAGCATCGCACGCTCATTATCAGAAGGCATCTTAATGCCTTGAGCTGCTTTTAGATATTGATCCGAACTTTGCTTATCACCTCTCTGCTGTGCAATGGTTCCCTTTAACATATAATAATAGGCTCTGTTCGCAGAAAACAACAACCTTGGGAAAAAAGTCAAATTCAAGCGTTGATCACATCCGTCAATATCTTCTACCTGCATTAATTCTGCTGCCGTCTGAACCGTCCCCAATAACAAATAGCTCACTAATGCCACAACTCCAATTAAAATAAATGGAAAACCATACCAGAAACCCCACGCAATACTCAAAGCTGTTCCTCCAAGAATACCTATAACTATAGCGGCAAATTTCAGGTAAATATTAATCTTAAACATGTGCTTTTTTTTTCAAAAATAATAAACTAAACGCTAAAACCACAAAGCAAGGCTCAGTTAGAAGAAATGATTTTTTGATTTAACCCTTGAACCAATTCCTTGATACGCAAATCTGTTATTTCAAAAGTTTCCAACTGAGTTAAGTAGGTTTGCCCTTCCTTGAATTGTCCTCTAGATATAAAAACTTGAGCCAAATTAACTAATGCCATAATCTGATCTCGCTTGCGCATTTTACCAATTTCCACAGCCTTTATCAAACAATGCTCCGACTGTTCAAACTGTTTATTTTGAGCATGGATAATAGACCAAGTTAACCAATAATAAGACCGATGCATCCCTACCAATAGATTAGGTGAAAAGGTAGCATTTAATTGCCGAATTGCCTTTACTTTTCGCTCCTGGGCTATGGCTTTATATGCGCCAAAAACTTGACCAAAAACCAAGTGTGCAAGCATAGATACAAGGGCCATTCCAAACATCATAAATCCCATCAACTGCAGACCTTGGCTAAAGGAAAAAAGACCAAATGCCATTAACAACAGAGCTAATACTAATTTTGGTGCGTATAAATATCTCATTTAAAGGCATGCTTATGATTGGTTAAAATAAAGTTGTTTCTAGTCTGAATAATGGATGCTTGTGGAAAAATGGGTTGCATAACCGTTTCCAAATAAGATTTCGCTTTTACTTTTTGGACAGCATCCATAGCCATATGATTAAAAAGGACGAGTCCCTTATCCGTGAGTAACTTGGAAATAGATTCCATGAAATTAGCATCTAAGATAGATGCTGGAATCTGGTCATCTACAAATACATCTATTATAATTAGATCGAATTGAGTTGAACACAGCTGAACAAAAACAGCGGCGTCTGTAGCTACACATTGAATTGGCGACTGTAGCTCATGGAGTCTATACTTTTCTGCCAGATAAATCACTGCTTCATCTAGTTCTATGGCTGTATAGTGAGTCGAAACCCCAAAATTATTTTCTAGCATATAAGGCACAGAACCTAATCCAAGTCCAAGAATTAAGGTCTCTTTGGGCTGCCATTTGTTCCAGTCAATTTGTTCAAAAGCGGAATAAAAGTTATCGTATAAATCATCAAAACTATACACGGCTGAGTCTGTGGACAATTGTAAGCGTCCATTTATACATGTTACATGTAAGGAAGGATTAAGCTCACCCTCTATGGTTTCGATATGTTGTTCGAAAAGATAACTTAGATACTTTTTCCAAGTAGGTATACGCATGGCTTAATTAACCGAGCTTTTTGAAGGTTCCCATGTTCTAAAACTAGCATCCTGCTCAAACACGTGAGTCATTATAGCCCTATCTAAATCAGACAGTGCAACACCTCTCCTATTCATCATGGCTTCAGCTGTTTCGAGTGCCTTATTGATCGTAAAGGTTTTCATACCTGCTGCACCTCCCCAAGAAAATGAAGGTATAAAGTTCCTAGGGAAATTAGCACCAAAAATATTTGCAGAAACACCCACAACAGTACCGGTATTAAACATAGTATTGATGCCGCATTTAGAATGATCTCCAAGAATCAAACCACAAAATTGTAAACCGGTAGGACGAAATCGTTGATCAGTATATGACCACAATTTTACTGGTGCATAATTATTTTTCAAGTTGGAGATATTGGTATCCGCCCCTATATTACACCATTCGCCAACCACAGAATTGCCAATAAACCCATCATGCCCTTTATTTGAATAGGCCTGAAATACCGTGTTATTGACTTCACCACCCACTTTACAATGAGGTCCTACGGTAGTCCCACTGTATATCTTTGCACCCATTTTGATAGTGGCATGTTCACATATGGCAAAAGAACCCCGAATAAATGATCCCTCCATAACCGTTGCGTGCTTTCCAATATAGATAGGTCCATCACTAGCATTTAGCACAGTGCATTCCACACTTGCGCCTTCCTCTATGAATATTGGATGAGTACCAAGAACCGTATTCGTATCGCTTAAAGCTTGAGATTTCCTGCCATCGGTTAGTAGCTCAAAGTCAAATGCTATCTGTTCTGCATTCTTCAAGAAAATATCCTCTGGATGGTCTAAGCTTTGTAGTGAACCACTATACTCAATCCCCATTAAATCATTAACATCATCCGTGTGAACCAATTCTTCAAATTGCGCTCGGTCTAATCTAGCAGCAATCAGTGCATCGCCTGAGATTAATGCCTCCCCATAACTCAATAAGTCAATGGCAGTCAACAATTCTTGATCCGGCAAAATGGATCCATTGATGACCAAATTGTCACCTGAAACCTGTATGCTGTATTTATCACTCAAATAATCTTGAGTAATAAATGCTGCCTGCGTATCCAAAAGTTTTTCCCACTTTTCTCTAATGGTAAGTATACCTACTCGAAGCTCGCAAATAGGCTTCAAAAAGGTTAGAGGTAATAACTGGTCACGGTTCAGACTATCAAATAAAATGATGTTTTTCATAAATACGGATTGGTTCTATCAGTCTATAAATGGAAACCTATACCCAAAAAAAAAGTTCCAAGGACCGAATCGGTTTTTGGAACTTCTTTTGCAACAAAAAATTAAAAGTCTATTAGTTAGCGCCTTTTTTCGCGAACTTAGCAAATTTCTTGTTGAATTTATCAATACGACCAGCCGTATCTACGAACTTCATCTTACCTGTAAAGAACGGGTGTGAAGCGCTTGAAATTTCCAACTTGATCAAAGGATATTCATTTCCATCCTCCCAAACAATTGTATCCTTTGTATTCGCACATGACTTGGACATAAATGACACGTCATTTGATAGATCTTTAAAGATCACTGTACGATATTCCTGTGGGTGTATATCTTTTTTCATTGCAATTAATACTTTTCTGATTCGGACTGCAAATATAAGAGGTTTTCAATTAATAAAAAACCTTTTGATAAAAATTGTTTCCTCAGAATTCCATTTAGAACTGATTATTTTTCAGTATATTAATCTGTACTCGAAAACAACTCATATTTTAAGGTATGCTTACTACGGATTACATCATAATTGGAGGAGGTACAGCAGCATGTATTCTAGCCAATCGATTGTCCAAAAATCCTGCCAATGAAGTATTGCTTCTTGAAAGTGGTAAACAACCTGATAATGCCAAGTTTAAAATTCCAGCAAGCTTCAATCAACTCTTCAAAACACGATATGACTGGAATTATAAAACAGTCCCTCAAAAGCATGTAAAGAATAGAAAAATGTACCAACCAAGGGGCAAGGTCCTTGGGGGCTGCACGCAGCTCAATGCAATGATTTATATTCGAGGTGCTCAACAAGACTATCAAGATTGGCAAGAACTTGGCAATCACTTATGGTCTTACGACAAAGTATTACCTTACTTTATCAAAGGGATAAACAATACCGCTGTAGAAAGCTCTTATCACCAAAAAGGAGGTGAACAGTTCATCAGTAAATTACGAACATCAAATCCCTTAACTAAGGATTTTATTGCAGCAGCCCAAGAACAAGGCATTGCTTTAAATAATGACTTCAATGGAAAAGAGCAACTTGGTGTTGGTCCATACCATGTCTTTCAAAAAAATGGAAGTAGGCACTCGGTATATGATGCCTTTCTAAAACCCATACTCAATAGAAAAAATTTAACGGTTATAACCAGTGCGCATGTTAATAAAATAATCTTCAAAGATAACGTCGCCTCACAAGTCAGCTTCAATTTAAATGGTAAGCAAACCAAAGCTAAGGCAAGGAGAGAAATCATCCTTTGCGCAGGGACATTTGGTAGCGCTCAAATCTTACTTCGATCTGGAGTTGGACCTGCCAAACACCTCAATGATTTAGGTATAGATGTAGTTTATGACAGCCCAGAAGTCGGTAATAACCTACAGGATCATTTGGCCTTTGGCATCAATGTAGAGACCAATAGCAAACATAGTTATGATGGCATGGATCAATTTCCTGCAGTTATCACTCCCCTCATGCAATACCTGCTTTTCAATAGGGGACCCTTGACTTCTAACATTGCAGAAGCGGGTGCGTTTGTTAAATCCGATTCCAGTTTACCTGCTGCAGATTTACAATTACTTTTTGCACCAGCCAACTTTATCAAACACGGACTATTAGACCTAGGTAACTACAAAGGAATGACCTTAGGTGCTTGCCACTTACAACCTAAAAGTAGAGGAACCGTTCGACTCAAAACAAAATCACTACGGTCTCAACTATTAATAGATCCTAATTATTTATCTGATGAGCAGGATCAAGAAGTTATCGTAAAGGGATTCCTAAAAGTACAGGATATCCTGCATGCTAGCCCATTGAAAAAGCATATCGTTAAGCAAAAATATCCAACTAAAAAACTAGAAAATCCAGATGAAATTATGGATTTCTTGAAGACCTTTATTCAAACGCTATACCACCCTGTAGGCACCTGTAAAATGGGACTTGGATTTGATTCAGTGGTTGATCAAAAACTTAGGGTCCAAGGAGTCAGCAAGCTTAGAGTAGCAGATGCTTCTGTAATGCCAAAAATTATTCGAGGTAATACGCAAGCTCCTGTAATGATGATAGCAGAAAGAGCAGCCGACTTTATCCTTCAAGATCGGCTTACCCTTTCTTCTAAGATGATCTATTAAATATGCAAACTATGCTTTTCAACCAATTGCACACGTTTGGAGCGCTTCAAGCTCAAATACCCTATGCCAGCAATAAAGCACAAGCCTCCAAGAACATACCATAGTACATCAAATCCATATCGATCAGCCACTCCCATTCCTAAACTAGGAGAAATAATATGCGCTAAGGAATATACCATAGAAAACCAGGACATATACCTACCAGACCGAGCCTTGGGCGCCCAATTAAGTGCCCAAGTATTTGAAAAAGGCATGAATAAAATTTCTCCAAATGTTACAAACAAGGTTGAAATAAGTAATACGCCTATCCACCCAATCCAATTAAATACCATATAGGATATACCAATCATAAATACCCCTATTGCAATCACATTTAGTGGTCGATATTTTTTAGGATTCGATAGTTCAGCTACTAAAGGCATTTCATACAATACAATAATAGCTCCATTTAAGCCCATTAGCATACCAACTTGATGTTCTTTTAACATCCATACCTCCTTTAAATACACTGGGAAGACCGAGAATAAATGCA
>CAJXMP010000008.1 GCA_913056515.1 uncultured Lewinella sp. | reverse complement strand
CCACACTGCATACACACCATTCTTGGGAATCAACTTGAAGCTACTTCCAACTCTCACATTTGCGGTTGGATAACCAATAGTCGTACCTCGCTGAAGACCCTCTTCTACATTACCAGATATGGTGTATAAATCTCCCAAATATTCCTTTGCAAGATGAACATCTCCATCTAAAAGTGCCTTCCTAATTTTGGTACTACTTACTATACTATCCTCAATATCTTGTGGCGGAATTTCTTCTAACTTAAAATCATCTGCCTTACCTTTTTGAGCATTAGATTGATCATTTGGGACGGCTAAACCAAGCTGATTTGCAATTGATTGAACAGATTCAATAAATGTTAATCCGTCGTACTCCATCAAAAAACTAATGGCGGATCCATGGGCGCCACATCCGAAGCAATGATAAAACTGTTTGGAGGGGCTAACTGTGAAAGAGGGGGATTTTTCTTGATGAAAGGGGCAACATGCAACATAGTTTGCTCCAGCTTTTTTTAGTTTCACTCTTTGATCAACAACATCGACAACGTCAATTCGATTTAAGATTTCTTGAATAAATGACTCAGGGATCATCACATAATGATAACTGAAATTATTTCAATTTTTATAAGTGATTTATGAGAGTTTTTGTCTGACTAATTTTGACACTTCACCCATATCGGCACGGCCAGCTACTTTTGATTTGAGAACACCAACGACTTTACCCATATCTTTCATATCAGCAGCTCCAGTTGTAGCTATTGCTTCTTCAATGTATTGATTTATCTCTTCATCCGATAATGGTTCTGGCATATATTTGGTTAGCACTTCAATCTCTAATTGTTCTTGATCAATCAAATCTTGTCTATTCGCTTGTTGATAAGCCTCGATTGAGTCTTTTCTTTGTTTAAGCATTTTTTGAATGACAGCTAGAATTTGGTCATCATTTAATTCAATTCTCTCATCAACTTCTTTTTGTTTAATTGAGGCCTGAAGAAGACGAATAGCTCCAAGACGAGCCGTATCTTTGGCTCGCATGAAGGTTTTCATATCATCTGAGATTGTTTGTCGGATCGACATCTCGGAGGGATTAATACATTTTTGGAGGTAACATTTGGTTGCGAAGACGTCTATATTGTCTTTTTACCGCAGCCGCTGCTTTTCTTTTACGCTCCCATGTAGGTTTTTCGTAAAATTCTTTAGCACGAAGATCATTCATAAGACCTGTTTTTTCAACAAGACGCTTAAATCTTCGTAATGCAACGTCAAATGGTTCGTTCTCTTTTACTTTAATTGTTGTCATAAATTATTATTTGTTAATAGTTCGTTTAAGGTCCGCTATTTTAATGCTAATATCATTTTTTTTCAACAAAAATTAAAATTTGTCATTGAGCGGCTGTCATTTCGGTTGCATATTTGTATTGTAAGCGGGAATAAAGGGATATAAATCCAACAATAATCAAGCTTACTTAACCATTAAAAAGTACAGCAAACGAGCTGTCAAGATATAATAAACCGCTTTTTTCATGAGATTATATAAGTCTCAAAAACCGATTATACTAAAACATCGAGGTCGGATTTATTCCGACCTCATTCTAGCGGTTAAAATTTGAAATACACACTTGCTTAAGTCTACTTATGGAACTTGGGTTCTATGAGAAAAATAAATTAGCACTTACAATTTTTTCGTCCCAAAACCACAAAGATCTAATTCTGGATGAGGTACGTGACTCAAAAACCGACAGTAGATTTTGTGGAATGCTCCTTCAAAATGATGGAGGAGTCCATTCCAAAGTTGCAAGTAAAGAATATAGTTTTTTTCATGAGATTATAATTTGTTGATAGCTAGTCGCACCTTAGTGGTGCGACTTTTTTAACAACTCTTAAAAAAAGCACTAAGAAACTAAAACTCAAGAAATTGAGTTATATATACGAAACATTTTTCATGAGATTATAATTTGTTTAATAGCATTTGAGGCCAACCTAGAGTTGGCCTTTTTTATTGCTATTACTACAAAAAAAGGGCTAACGGAATCCGTTAGCCCTTTTTTATCAGATATACATACCCTTAGAATTCAGCACTGCCAGGTGTCCTAGGAAAGGCAATTACATCGCGGATATTTGTCATCCCGGTGATAAATTGAACGATTCTCTCAAAACCAAGTCCAAATCCAGCATGCTTATTTCCGCCAAATCTTCTTAAATCTAAATACCAATCTAACTCATCATGGTGCACATCCATCTCTGTCATACGATCCATTAGAACATTTAAACGTTCTTCACGCTGCGATCCACCAACTACCTCCCCAATGCCTGGGAATAGAATATCCATGGCAGCTACAGTCTTTCCATCATCATTCATTCGCATATAGAATGCTTTAATGTCCTTTGGATAATCTGTCACAATCACTGGTTTTTGGAATTTCTTTTCCACTAACCAACGTTCATGCTCAGCCTGCAAATCTACTCCCCACTCTACATCGTATTCGAATCTACCTTTTTTGTAAGGCTTAGAAGAACGAAGCAGATTTATAGCTTCCGTGTAAGTAATTCGTGCAAATTCATTATCTACCACAAAGCGAAGGGTTTCTATAAGACCCATTGGCCTTCTAAGCTCCGCTTTCATATTCTTTTCTTCTTGCTGTATTCTAGCATCTAGAATATTCAAATCATCCATGTATTTGTCCAATACATAATTGATTAAATACTTCACAAATGCCTCTGCTAAATCCATATTATCTTTCAGATCAGCGAATGCCACCTCTGGTTCAATCATCCAAAACTCAGCTAAGTGCCTAGAAGTATTTGAATTCTCTGCTCGAAAAGTAGGTCCAAAGGTATAGACTTTACCCATAGCTAGTGCACCAATCTCAGCTTGTAGCTGACCAGATACAGTCAAGTTAGTCGCCTTTCCGAAAAAATCTTGACTATAATCTACTTGTCCCTCATCCGTCTTAGGTGAATCTTTTACATCTAGTGTCGTTACTTGAAACATCTCACCAGCACCCTCCGCATCGGATCCAGTAATGATTGGAGTATGCATATAATAAAACCCTTCCTCATTAAAGAAGCTATGCACTGCAAATGCTAGGGCGTGTCTCAATCTGAAAACAGAGCTAAAGGTATTCGTACGCATTCTGAAGTGCGCATTTTCTCTTAAGAACTCCATAGTCTGGCGCTTCGGCTGCAATGGATATTTTTCTAAATCATTACCACCCAAAATTTCAATAGTATCAGCTTGTAATTCAACGGCCTGACCACTTCCCTGAGATTCTACTAAAGTTCCAGAGACTGCAATACAAGAATGGAATGAAATGCCCTTAATAACACTTTCATCAAATTGCTCAAAATCTACAACGACCTGAAGATTATTGGCACCACTTCCATCATTAAGTGCAATGAATCGATTGGCTCTAAAAGCCCTTACCCAACCTTTAACCTCTATTTTTTCGCCTGTCTTTTGCTCTGCCAGGACTCTTGCAATATCTGTATGCTTTGCCATTACAAATAATTTTGGATGTGCATTAAATGATTAACGCGAAAATACCAATATTTTGAAATTATTCTGATTATTCTAGAAAACGAATGCGATCTGCCGCCGAAGGAATTTCACAGACTTCTTTTTGCCCGAACCACTTATACCTATTTCTCGCCACCCAGTCATAAATGGAATTACGAAATCCTCTAGGTAAAATCAAAAGTATTTGACTCATAGGCCAGAGGCCAGACATAGTTTTACTCACTCGTAAAGCTACATCCGACTTCACCCATACTTGCCCATTAGAATCAATTAACAAAACTGAATCTAAGTCTTGTGCTCCTTGCGCTTCCAACTGCTCCTTAATCATCTGTCCAAAGTTAGATTGTAACGCAGCGAATCGAACTTGTTTCTTTTTATCTCTTTTCATCAAAAAGAGCATGTAAGATTCGCATAAGACACAAATCCCATCGTATAATAAAACAAATTCCCCAGCTGAAATCTTACCTTGATGGTCAACTCGAAGCATATAGCACTGATTTACCTTCTCCTATAATTAGGCGATTCTTTGGTAATAGTAACATTGTGTGGGTGACTTTCGTTGATTCCAGAGGAAGTGATACGCACAAATTGAGCTTTTTGCATAGCTTCAATAGTCGCAGCCCCACAATAACCCATAGAAGCCCTAAGACCTCCAAGATACTGAACCATAACCTCTGATAAATTACCTTTATAAGGTACTCTACCTTCAATACCCTCTGGTACTAATTTTTTAATATCGTCTTCCACATCTTGGAAGTATCTGTCTTTAGAACCTTTTTGCATAGCGCCTAAAGAACCCATACCACGATAAATTTTGAACTTACGGCCATCTAGGATAATGGTCTCCCCTGGTGCTTCCTCAACACCAGCAAATAAACCTCCTGCCATAATTGAATTAGCCCCAGCAGCTATTGCCTTTGCAATATCTCCTGTATATCGAATACCACCATCTCCTATTAATGGAACACCAGTACCTTTCAAGGCCTCTGCCACATCGTTAATTGCAGTTAATTGAGGTACTCCAACTCCAGCAACAATGCGCGTAGTACATATACTACCAGGACCTACTCCCACTTTCACGGCATTTACCCCTACATCAACTAAAGCTTTCGCAGCAGCTCCCGTTGCAATATTACCTCCTACTACCTGTAAGTCTGGATACTTATTTTTTAAGGCTTTTACCGTATCAAGGACACCCTTACTATGTCCATGAGCAGTATCTACACATACAAAATCCACACCCACTTCTATTAAAGCAGCTACTCGATCATACATATCACCCGACACGCCTAATGCAGCTCCTACCCTCAATCGTCCAAATTCATCTTTACAGGATTGCGGATAATTCTTAACCTTTAGAATATCCTTGAATGTGATTAATCCGATCAGCTTATTATGGTCATCAACAACAGGTAATTTCTCAATCTTATGCTCTTGAAGAATAGATTTTGCTTTACTCAAATCAGTCCCTGAAGCAGCTGTAATCAAGTTCTCTGAGGTCATAATCTCTCGTACCGCTCTTGATGTGTTGGTCTCAAACCTTAAGTCTCGATTAGTCAATATACCAATCAGCTCATTACCAGCATTTGTTACAGGAATGCCACCAATTCGATATTGCTTCATCAAGGCAAGTGCATCTTCAATAGTGGAATCAGGGCTAATAGTAACCGGATCTATGATCATTCCACTCTCTGATCTTTTCACTGCTCGCACATGATCTGCTTGGGCCTCAATAGACATATTCTTGTGAATAACCCCTACACCACCTTGTCTAGCAATGGCAATTGCAAGATTAGACTCCGTCACGGTATCCATAGCAGCAGATACAATGGGTGCGTTAATTCGAATATCTGTTGTAAGTTGAGTACTAACGTCTACTTCACGTGGAAGAACCTCAGAATAGGCAGGTACCAAAAGGACATCGTCAAAGGTAAGCGCGTCCCCTAGGATTTTATTTTGTGCGAATTTTATGTTTTCCATGTGCAAAACTATGTAATTTCGAGGATACTATTATTAATTTAATTTGAAATTTTACCCGAAGCAGATTTTTTTTCACAAAAATGAAGTCAAGTGACCATTAAAGCAATTAAGGAATGATTCTAAATGATGAATATTACATGAAGCTGGCGCTTAAAGAAGCTCAAAAAGCACATGATGCAGGTGAAATTCCTGTAGGTGCTCTCATTGTATCTAATCACCAGATTCTAGCTAAGGCCCACAATCAAACAGAGCAATTGAAGGACGTGTCTGCACATGCAGAACTCTTAGCCATTACAGCAGCTTCCCATGCACTTAATAGCAAGTATTTAAATGAATGCACCTTGTATGTTACTTTAGAGCCCTGTGTGATGTGCGCTGGAGCACTTTATTGGTCACAAATTGGGCGAATCGTCTTTGGTGCCTATGACGAAAAAAGAGGCTGTATGCGCTTTAATGAAAGTCTATTACATCCTAAAACTCAAGTTGTTCCGGGTATTTTAGACGCTTCTTGCAGCACACTATTAAAGTCCTTTTTTGCTAAAAGGCGTTAAAATTATTTAAAACCCTAGTTAAATAGTTTTAAGAAAAGGCATGATAATCGCCCCAAGCCTATATTTAAAATAAAAAGCCCTATGTATAGATTAAGTTTGTTATTGTTGGTTCTAATGCTTAGCCTAAGCTCTTGCCACTCTTACCAGATGTTTACACAAGATATGGTTGAGCAATATAATTGGAATGAAAATGACCTCAAGAAAATTCAGTTTTATGCTAGCGAAGATATAGTCTTACGCCAGATTCAAACTGGCAAACGCTCCAACATTGAAAATGGTGAGGTCAATGTTGAATCAGGACGAAACATCAAAGAGATTGTTATTCAAAAAGGTACAAAAGGGGTTATGCTCTTTCAACCGTCCAAAAATCAAATAGCCGTTTCCTTTGATGCGACAGACGATTCAAAATTCTTAATCTTTGGCCCTAATCCAAAAGCCAATGGGCGATACATTCTGTTAGCCTCAGAGTGGGATAGACGAAAAGGAAAGGTTACCTACGGTAGCACTAAATATTTTGTCAATGCTAATCGGATGTTATCCGGATTAATGATTGACATCAAGAAAACAGACATAACCAATTATAATACCAAAAGGGCCAAAGGTAGAACAGTGAATGATTAGCATATAGAAGCAGGGTTATTGCCCTGCTTTTCCTTTTAAAAAGGGAACAAAACGAAAATCGCCAAACTGCTCCCGCTCAAAACTTTGAGGGCTAGTTCTCGTAATACGATACATGGATTGTACTTTATCCCCAACAGGAACGACCATCTGCCCACCTATTTTCAATTGCTTACACAAGGCCTCTGGAATTTCGCTGGCACCACATGTCAATAAGATACGATCAAAAGGAGCCAAATTGGGTAGACCAACATATCCATCCCCAAAAAAACATCGCACACGCTTTATACCTATCTTACCCAACAGCAACTCTGCTTTCTCTGACAACTCTTGGTGCCGCTCAATAGTGTTTACATTGGCACCCAATAGTGCTAATATGGCCGCTTGAAAACCGGAACCAGTTCCTATTTCCAGTATCTTCTGACCAGGTTCAACATTTAATAGAGCTGTTTGAAAAGCAACGGTGTACGGTTGAGAAATCGTCTGCTCGTTACCTATTGGAAAAGGTTTGTCTTGATAGGCCCATTCATCAAAAGCATCATCTAAAAAATAATGCCTAGGTAATTGCATAAATGCTTGTAGAATTCGCTCATCTCGTATTCCTTTTTCGCGCAGTTCTTCAACTAGCTTTCGCCTCATGCCCTTATGCCTGTAGGTATCTCTCATGTACTTTACCGTAATTTAATCGTGGAACCCAAGGAACTATACTCAATTTCCTAAGACTTTGACCAAAGTATTTATATTTTTGCTTTGCAAACTTGAAAGCAAAATACAAAAGCACGCGAGGATAACCCACAATCCCAAGCAAAATTATGTTTATGAATAAAATCAAATTTGGTACAGATGGCTGGAGAGCCATTATAGCAAAAGATTACACCGTAGAAAATGTAAGAAGAGTTTCAGAAGCTACAGCAGATTGGATCCTAAAAAATGGAGGTAACTCTGCCGTGATAGGTTATGATTGCAGATTCGCAGGTAAAATGTTTGCAGAGACAACTGCTGGTGTATTAGCATCAAAAGGCATCAAATCGATCCTTTCCGATCGCTTTGCCTCTACTCCTATGGTTTCATTGGCGACCCTTAAAACAAACTCTACGCTTGGTGTGGTTATCACAGCTAGCCATAATCCACCAGATTACAACGGATATAAATTAAAATCCAGCTTAGGTGGTCCCATGATTCCCGCACAAATTGCAGAAGTAGAAGCATTGATTCCAGATACAGCTAGTACTCCAGTGATGTCCGTTGAACAGGCACAAGCTGAAGGTCTACTAGAGTATATGGATCTAGAGCAAATGTATATTGACCATGTGGAGGCAAACTTTGACATGGATTTGATTAGAAACGCAGGAATCAAATTAGCTTATGATGCGATGTATGGTGCAGGGCAATCTGCTGTAAAAAGATTACTACCTGATTCAGTATTCTTACATTGTGAAGTAAATCCTTCCTTCAATGGACAGGCCCCTGAACCTATACACAGAAACTTAACAGAGCTATCCAATACCATTAAAAACGATCCATCTATTCATGCAGGACTGGCTAATGATGGTGATGCAGATCGAATTGGCATGTATGATGAAAATGGAAATTTTGTAGATAGTCATAGACTACTTTTGCTGCTGCTCAAGTATATGAAAGAATACAAAAAAGAAGATGGTAAAGTAGTTGTAACCTTCTCCGTTACCGATAAGATGAAAACCCTAGCCGAACATTATGATTTAGATTTTGAAGTGACCAAAATTGGCTTCAAATATATTGCAGAGATCATGACTCATACGGACTTATTAGTTGGTGGAGAAGAATCAGGTGGACTAGCTGTGAAAGGGCATATACCTGAAAGAGATGGTATATGGATGGGTTTACTTATTCTAGAGTTCATGGCTAAAACAGGAAAGTCATTAACCGAATTATTAGAAGAAATCTATGCTATAGTTGGACCATTTGAATATGATAGAGATGATTTGCACTTAGCAGAAAGTAAAAAGCAAGAAATCATTGAAAAATGTAAAGCAGGTTCTATCACCTCCATTGGTTCATATCCAATTATTGGCACCCAAGATATTGATGGTTACCGATTTATACTGGATGAAGGAAAATGGGTTATGATTAGACCATCAGGAACGGAACCTGTACTTAGAGTATATGCTCAAGGATCAACACATGAAGAGGTTAGACGAATTCTTGATGCTACACATACAAGTCTCTTGAACTAATAGATAAATAGATCAGGGGATAGACTTATTCCCTGATCATTCCTATGTGCGGAATATCATCTTCTAAATATTCTTCTCCTACCTCTTGGAAGCCTAAATCATTGTAAAATTTAAGTAGATAAGTTTGTGCGGAAATCTTTATGGCCGCTTCAGGGAATAATTCTTTGATGGCTTGAATACTGCGTTCCATCACTGCTTTACCATACCCTTTACCTCTTACATGTTCACTACTTACTACTCGACCGATAGAACTGTACTTTTCATAAGACACCCCTGGAGGTAAAAGTCTAGTGTATGCGCCTAATTGGCCTTTTTCATCAAATAACATAACATGCCATCCAAGTTGATCCTTCCCATCTGCATCTAAATAAGGACAGTCTTGTTCAACTACAAACACTTCTTGGCGTAGGGCCATGAAAGCATATAATTCTTCCAATTGAAGTTCTTGAAATGTACAAATGTGAAAACGCATCTCAACTTAATTTATCCAGTTCTTTTTTTCCTGCTCTATATGGTGCACATCTACTTCAACATCATAGTTATCACTTAGATAACTCCCTAATGCATCTGCAGAATATACCGAACGATGTTGTCCACCAGTACAACCAAAATAAACAGAAAGCGCATCAAATCCACGATCTATATATTTTTTTACAGATCTCTCCACAACTGGAAACACCTCATCTAAGAATTCCTCAATCTTGGACTCTTCTACCAAAAAATCTTTCACAGCCTGATCTCTTCCTGTCAATTTTTTATACGGTTCAAAACGGCCAGGATTATGAATCCCTCTGCAATCAAATACAAAACCACCACCATGCCCATGATCATCTACAGGAAATCCATTGCGATACGAAAAAGAATAGATATAAATATGCAGTTTAGACATGTTGATATTGTTTATAATAATTCAAAAATACTTGACGAATACTAGGAATATCTGGTAACTGATCATATTGCTCTTCTAAGAGGTATCTCAGATTTTCCAAAGCAAAAGGGATACTTTGTAAGAAATGTTCCTTTCGTTGTACAATCCCTCTTAATCCATAAGCCCCTAAAACCTGCATCGTTCTAATCAAAATAAACAACCAATAGCCTTTCTCAAAATCAGCTTTATCTTGCTGGTAAAACAACCGTATTTGATTAAAGTAATAATCTTTTAAGGACTCCTTCCAATCCATAGGTAAATTGGCCTTAGCTTGCCACAACAAAGAAACCAAATCGTATTGCAATGGTCCCTTCCGTCCACCCTGGAAGTCTATAAATGCAAGCTTATCTCCTGCCAACATGATATTCCTAGATTGAAAATCTCTAACCATAAAACTCGGTCGTTCAATTGCAGCAGCAGCTTGAGTTAAAACATCAAACTCACCATATAATGCATACTCATCAAAAACGATATCATTTAGCTTGAGAAAATAATATTTAAAATAATCCAAATCCCAAGCAATGGCGCGTTGATTAAATTCAGCAGTAGGATAACATTGACTGAAATTGATGTGTTGACTGCCTTTCGTGTGCACTTCAACCAATAAATCAATGGCTTCCTGATAGTATTGATATAGTTGATTGGAATGAGCGAAAGTCCCTGAAAGTAGTAACTGATACAGCGATTGATCACCTAGGTCTTCTTGTATATAGAATCGGTTATCGGCACTTTGACCTAAAACTTGAGGTACACGAATACCTGAGGATGAAAAATGTTTTGAAAAATAAATAAAAGCTAAATTCTCAGAAACATCCAGACCCTGTGTCCCAATATATGAAGCCGAAGAGGTATGTATTCTATAATAGGTTCGACTAGAACCAGATTGCTCAAGTGGTGTAATCGAATCAATGGACTCATCACAAAAAGTTGCGAGTATTTCTGCGAACTTGATGCTGACTAAATCCATGATTATCTATTTTTTGACATTACATTCCAAAGCATATCCTTCAACTCCTGGACATTATAATTGGTAACAGACGAAATAAAAATATGAGGGAGATCCACAGGTAATTCTGCCGAAATCCATTCTTTGAGTTCCTCATCAATAAGATCGGCCTTGGTAATAGCAAGCACTCTAGGCTTATGTATGAGTTCTTCATTGAACTGAGCCAACTCTTTTAACAGAATCTCATATTCTGCTTTTATGTTTTCCGATTCGCAAGAGATCATAAATAAAAGGGTAGCATTGCGTTCAATATGCCTCAGAAATCTGTGTCCTAGTCCTTTACCTTTATGCGCATCTTCTATAATCCCCGGTATATCTGCCATTACAAATGAACGAGTATCCCTATACTTCACCATCCCTAGATTTGGTACTAGGGTAGTAAAGGCATAATTCGCAATTTTGGGTTTTGCAGCGGTCATAGCTGCCAATAGAGTTGATTTTCCAGCATTTGGAAAACCTACTAGCCCTACATCGGCCAACATCTTGAGCTCTAAAACCTTCCAAGACTCTTCACCATCTTCTCCAGGCTGTGCGTATCTAGGCGTTTGATTAGTAGCGGTTTTAAAGTGCGCATTCCCAAGACCTCCTCGACCTCCAGGAAGTAAGATTTTTTCTTCCCCATCCTCTGTAATTTCAAACTCCACTTGACCAGTCTCAAAATCTTTTGCAATAGTACCTAGGGGAACTTCTAGAATAATGGACTCTCCTTTCTTCCCAGTCTTCAGTGCTCCTGCGCCATTAGCCCCACTTCCAGCTACAATGTGTTTACGGTACTTTAAGGCAAGTAAGGTCCAAACATTCCTATTCCCCCTTAAAATGACATGACCTCCATCTCCTCCATTACCACCATCAGGTCCGCCTCGTGCGATGTATTTCTCCCTATGGAAATGCATAGAGCCCGCACCACCGGCACCAGACTTACAATGGATTTTAACGTAATCTATAAAATTCTGCTCCGCCATATCTTCCGCTCTTATTACTTGATTGCTGTCCTATATAGAAGACACCTCTTTATCTAACCTATCAAAGATGGTATCGATGTCTCCCATGCCCTCAATAGAAATAGACTTATTGAATTGTGCATAAAAGTCAAAAACTGGACTGGTTTCTTGATTGTAAACGTCGATACGATTTTGAATAATAGAACGATCATTGTCGTCTGATCGTCCAGAGGTTTTGCCGCGCTCTAAAATACGCTTGATGATTTCTTCATCCTCTACTTTCAGTGCTAACAAGCGACTAATAGTCTGTTCTTTTTCTTCCAAAAGTGCATTCAATGCTTCCGCTTGTGCTATAGTTCTCGGAAAGCCATCGAAGATGTATCCAGCCACATCAGGATTGGCATCAACTTTATTTTTTAGCATACCGACCGTAACTGAATCTGGCACTAATGCCCCTTTTTCAATATAGCTTTTTGCCTCTTTACCTAAAGGAGTATCGTTCCCCATTTCATAACGGAAAAGATCACCAGTAGAGATGTGCAATAAATTATACTTATCTACAAGTTTCTTAGCTTGAGTTCCTTTCCCTGATCCTGGAGGGCCAAATAAAATTAAATTGATCATATGTATGCGCTGATTTGAGACAACAAAAATACATAAATCAAGCTTCTATAAAAATTATCTGTCTAGCAAATCTTAAAATGCACTCTTAGGAAGTCGTCCACCTGTCCAGTATTTTTTGGTCCAGTAAGAAGATTGACTAATATTTTCTTTTACAACGCCTCTTGAAGAGGTGGCATGGATTACAGTCAGCCCTGTTCGATCATTATTCACCACCAAGGCCACATGAAACACCTTTCCAACTTTATTAGGCCTAAAGAAAACAAAGTCACCTGCTTGAAGTTGCTTAATGGACACTCGATCCATATAATCCTCTTGAGCACGACTTGTTCGCGGTATTTCGATAGCATTGCGCTTGTATACATAGGAGGTGAATCCTGAACAATCGAATCCGCGCTTGGTGGTTCCACCATATTTATAGGGTACTCCTTTTAAACTTTCTGCTATCTGCAGAACTTCACTATAACTACCTGAAGAACTAGATTTAGATTTGGATTTAGAAGGACGAGTCTCTGTAGTAGTCACACTGGACGCTGGCTTAAATAGAATACAGGAAGAGCATAACAAACAAGAAAGGATGGCTATAGATAAGTGGTTTCGCATAACTTTGGTTAATGGTTTTTCATATATTAATCATTCAAACGTATTAACATTGAAAGCTATTTGACAAAAGTTAAAAAAAATGTCATTTGTTTTAAAATGTGGAGCCTTAGGGCAACTTTTTGATTCAATAAATCGTAAGTAATTATAGATTAGTTAAAGGATAAAAGGAGGAGGCCACTTTGGTCGCCTCTTTTTTTATTTTATTATGAAAGCATCTCTATCATTCAAAAAAGGGAATTTATGCCTAAAAGCTTTCAAAAAGTCTAAGTCTAGTTCTACATCAACTACACCCTCTGATTGACCTGCATCTAAAAGTATCTTTCCTGTAGGGTCAACTACTAAGGAGTCACCGGTATATTGAAGTTTATTTCCATCCTCCCCAGTTCGATTCAAACCTACCACATAGCATTGATTTTCTATTGCTCTGGCAACTAACAAGGATCGCCAGGCTTGAATCCGTGGAGCAGGCCAATTAGCAACCAACAAAATCAAGTCCGTTTCATCGGTGTTTCTCAGCCAAACTGGAAAACGTAAATCATAACAAATTTGAAGATTGATTGTCCAATCGTTGTAGGTAAAACTTTTCCTTTCTGCTCCTGCTGTAATCAATTCTTGTTCCGCCCCTAATCCAAATAAATGACGTTTATCGTAAGTGCATAGCAGACGGTCTGCATGGACTACTATAAATCTATTGTAGGTATGTCCATTTTCTTGGACCATTATACTTCCTGCCAAAAGAACCTGATACTTCTGAGCTTGTCTTTTCATCCAGGCAACTGTTTCCCCTTCCATGGACTCAGCTAGATGAGTAGCCAACATAGAAAATCCTGTTGTGAATGTTTCGGGAAGTAATACTAAATCAATTTGAGTTAAATCATGATTATCCAAGTATTGCTCAATAGCCTGGCGGTTGTCCGCTGGAGATTCCCAAACGAGTGGAATTTGTACTAATGCAATTTTCATAAATGATAATGGCTTAAAACAAAACAAGGCATAGGGCGAACCCTATGCCTTGTTGACAAGTTACGTAAAAGTAAATTATTCTGCTGCTGCTTCTCCTACTTCTTCTTTCGCAGCAGCTGAAGCAGCTGAACGAAGAGAACGTGGTACTTCTACAATCGCAACTGGAATTGCTCCATCATTCATGATTTGAATGGTGTCAGGTGCTTCAATTTCTCTTACACGCACAGCATTTCCTAATTCCAATTCTGAAACATCAAGGAATAACTCGTCTACTAGGTGCTCTGGTAATGTTTTTACTGTTACTCTTCTTAGAGATTGCATCAACTTACCACCTAGTTTTACCCCTGGAGATTCTCCTTTGAAACGCACAGGAATATCAACCTTAACTGGCTGTCCATCAACCAACTGAAGAAAGTCGATATGCGTCAATTCATCTGTAACAGGGTGCATTGTATATGACTTCAAGATAGCTTTGTAAGTATTACCATCAACTGTAACATCTGCCAATTTAAAATCAGCAGTATATACCATACTCTTAATATCGTTTGGTGTTACTGTGAAATGGATATTTTGCTCACCACCATACATCACACAAGGGATTTTTCCCTCATTTCTTGCAGCTTTTGAGTGCTTCTTTCCTAACTCAGATCTTAATTCTCCTGATATAGCTACCGTATTCATGATTTATACTTTTTATTCTATTCTTTCCTTAATTAGGCACGCAAAGATAATTATTTTTCAATAAAAAAAACACCACTACGCAAAAAAATCACTTTGCTAAATATTTATTTATCAACCTTCAACGAAAAGGGCAGAAATAGATCGGTGTTCATGCATATTTCGAATAGCTCTTGCAAATAGTTTCGCAGTAGATAGCACCTTGATCTTATCAGACTCTTGTTTTAATGGAATAGTATCACAAACAACCAGCTCCTCTAGTACAGATGCATTGAGATTATCATATGCTTTACCAGAAAGTACAGGATGAGTACACATAGCACTAACCTTCTCTGCGCCAGCATCAATAAGTGCTTTAGCCGCTCTACATAAAGTACCTGCAGTGTCTACCATATCATCTACTAATATCACATGCGCACCTTTCACATCACCAATTACCGTCATACCTGCAACCTCATTTGCTTTCTCTCTGTATTTATCACAGATTACTAATGGGCGATCAAAATGTTTACTGTAGGTTCTAGCACGCTTCACGCCACCAACGTCCGGAGAGGCAAATGTCACGTTGCTTAAATCTTTCCCTTCTAAGAAAGGGATATAAATAGCTTCACTTTTCAAGTGATCTACAGGCATGTCAAAGAATCCTTGAATCTGATCTGCATGCAAATCCATAGTCATAATACGATTGGCACCAGAAGCCTGAATAACGTTGGCTAATAATTTAGCAGAAATAGGCACTCTAGGTTTATCCTTTCTATCCTGTCTTGCATAACCAAAGTAAGGTATAACAGCAGTGATATGACCTGCAGAAGCACGCTTAGCTGCGTCAATAGACAATAGCAACTCCATTATATTTTCAGAAGGCGGTATAGTAGACTGAATAAAAAAGACATAAGCGCCTCGAACAGACTCTTGAATAACCGGCTGCATTTCACCGTCACTGAATCGCTTAATCTCTAAATTACCCAAAGGGGCACCATAAAAATCAGCAATTTTTTCAGATAAATACTTGGATGAAGTTCCAGAGAACAATTTGACTTCTTTAAGTAGTGGCAACACGATAACAGATTTTTAGTGATGAATTGCTAACAAAGTTAATAATTATGAATGGCAATTAATGAAATAATATCGATTTGGTCACAAAAATTAAATCTTTTGTTTGAGTCGCTCAAAGATTTCAAACACAGCAGGACAAATAGCAGTATTTGAGAGACTTAGATTCAGGATAGATTGAAATTGTTTACGGTCAGTATGTGGGTATTCTCTGCACGCTCTGGGTCTAGCCTCATACACTGAACAATAATTATCCGCTCCTAAAAAAGGACAAGGGGCCGATTGAAATACATAATCTTCTTCCTCATCCAGTTTGAGGTATTGCTGTACAAAATCTCCTGGCTTCATATTCAAATGAGCGGATAATCTTTCGATATCTTTTGTCCGGAATAAAGGAGAGGTAGTTTTACAACAATTGGCACAAGTCAAGCAATCCAATTCCTCAAATACTTCTTCATGGAGCACATGCACCTCTTGATCCACCGCCCTGCCATTCATTTTGGACAAACGTTGAATCAATTTCTTATTAGACTTTTTTGCCTGTTTGGCCTTTTCTTTTAACAAACTTCTATCCATAAGCCAAAAATAAATATTTATACCAAGTTCTTTAGCAACAGCTATTATCCAAACAAGAAGCTATATTTGTAGCCAAATTAGCGTAGATGAAAAGTTGGTCAATATTAATAGTGTTAGCCTTAGTGTGGGGAAGCTCTTATATCTTAATGAAAAAGGCGCTTGTAGTGTTTGAGCCGATGGAACTTGCAGGTCTGAGAATATTGATTTCTAGCTTATTCTTTTTACCCTTCTTCATTAAGAATTTCAAAAAAATAGTCTGGCAAAACTGGAAATATTACTTGATAGTAGGCCTACTTGGCTCAGGATTTCCTGCACTTCTTTTTGCTTTCGCACAAACCAAGCTCAATAGCTCTCTAACTGGCATACTAAGTTCTTTAACGCCACTATTCACGCTTATTACAGGTATTCTATTCTTTAGTAAATCTATTAATAGAAATCAAGTAATTGGTGTCATCGTTGGTTTATCAGGAGCCTTATTATTGATGGCTTTAGGTAATGAACAAGCTCAATTTGATTTGCAAACACTCGGCTTTACTGCTTTGGTCGTATTAGCTTGTTTGTTTTACGCTTTAAGCTCCAATACTGTTGGCAGTAAACTACCCAATAAATCTAGTTTTGACATCAGTACATCAGCATTCACTTTTTTATTACCACTAGGAATTGCTATCCTATGCAATGAACAAGTATGGATTCCGTTAAAACAAAGTAATGGACTTGAAGGCCTAGCTTATGTTGGTGTGTTATCGCTTGGAGGTACGGTAGCGGCTTCAGTTTTATTCTTTCATTTAGTACAAATTAGAGATGCTGTTTTTGCATCCATGGTCAGTTACCTCATTCCAATTGTAGCCTTAATGTGGGGCTTTTTAGATGGTGAAAAAATATCTCTAATCCACGCAGCGGGTATGACTTTAATACTTTTCGGTGTATTTTTGACACGTAAAAAAACTAAAAACCTTGAAGCAGTTTAGCTTTCTATATATAGTTACATTTCTACTCATAACCTATTCTTGCTCCAAGCAAGAAGTAGAAGAATACCTCTCTGAAGAAGAAGCTCAGATGGAAGTGGTTGAATCTTTTACAACCATTTACAGTGATTCCGCAGTAGTGAAGGTAAGGTTCTCCGGTCCTGTAATGTGGAGAAAAGAAGGTGCGAAAAATAGCAGTGATCAAATTTTCCCAGAAGGGATTTATGTAGAGTTTTTTGATCAAAACCAAAACATCACAGGCGTATTAACATCAAAATATGCCATTAGAAACGACAAGGAGAAAAAAGTAATAGTGAGTGATTCGGTAGTTTGGAATATCATGGACAGAGAACAATTCGAAACAGAAGAACTCACTTGGGACGAAAGCTCAGAAAAATTATACACCAATAGATTTGTAACAATTACCCGAGCAAATGAAACTATCTATGCCCATGGTTTTGAATCTGATCAAAATTTCACATATTTAAAGGTGAATGCGCCAGAAGCTTTCATCAAAATGGAAGATGAACCTTCTGATAATAGCAGAACCCAATAACTTGATATGGATTACGTAGTCATCGCCATTTTCTTACTTCTTTCAGGTCTTTTTTCTGGTTCAGAAATAGCATTCTTATCTGCGAACAAGCTAAGGGTAGAATTACTCGGGAATAACGGTACTCGTCAAGGAAGGATTGTATATGGCTTTTTCTCTAAGCCCTCTCAATTTCTAGGAATCTTATTGGTTGGAAACAACATAGCCTTGGTTATTTTTTCTGAATTACTTTCTGAAAAATTAGAACCCTTCTTTCAACAATTTATACCCTTTTCAAATCTAGGTCTATTATTAAGTTCAACCTTGGTGATTACTATAGTCGTGCTCATATTTGGGGAGTTCCTACCAAAGAGTATTTTCAGACTGTACTCGGACAAAATCCTACTGGCCTTAGCCTTTCCGCTCAAATTTATTGAGTTCATTTTAGTGCTTCCAGCAAGAATTATTACCAGCTTCTCCAATATTATTCTAACCCGATTCTTTGGTGCAGAATTAGAGAATGACCAAGAAGTATTTACTCGATTAGATCTTGAAAACTTCATCAAATCCTCTAATACAAAGGCAGAAGAGGAAATTGACACTGAACTATTTGAAAAGGCATTACATCTTCGAGAAGTTAGAGTTCGTGAATGTATGGTGCCTAGAAATGAAATAGTAGGATTAGATATTTCCTCTAGTATTCCTGAACTCATTGAAGCATTCAAAAGCTCTAAACACTCTAGGGTGTTGATTTATGAAGACGACATTGATAATATTTTAGGGTACACCCATCACCAACAAATGATGACTGGCCCCAAAACCGTTAGGAAAGTTTGTAACAAGCTGCCCTATGTGCCTGAATCCATGCACGTTAGACAACTGATGAATCAATTCATCAAGAATAATATCTCCATAGCTTGTGTAGTGGACGAATTTGGAGGAACAGCCGGAATTATCACCTTAGAGGATATCTTAGAAGAAATCTTTGGAGAGATAGCAGATGAACACGATGCTCCAGATTACATCAATGAGCAATTAGATGAATTTACATATCGATTCTCTGGAAGATTAGAATTAGATCAAATAACAGAAAAATACCCTGAACTAAGTTTCCCATCTGGAGACTACCACACCTTATCTGGGTATTTAGTTATGACCACGGAGAATATTCCTGAAGCTGCCGGTGAAATCTACTTGGAAAATTACAAATTCATTATCGAAGCTGTAACCAATACCAAGATTGAAACCATCCTTTTAGTAGTCTTGAATAAGGAGGAGCAAGATCAAATAGATAGTAAAGAAGATACACCTGAGGCTTAATCTTGATTCCCAAGCTCTTCTTTCTCTTTTTGCTTAATCACAACTGGCAGATAAAAATAAGCTTGAGCAAAGGTCTCAAATATCATGATGTATATATACACATTCAAAAAGCCCATACTAACCAAACCAATAGCTTTTTGAGCCCATGAAGGCAATCCAATAAATGACGCTATAAAGGTTTGTATCAGTAGAAAAATTAGACCAATAAACAAGGCTATGTTTATCTGACGACCCAACCGCTTATTGACCAATAAGAAACTCTTTCGTATGGCCTCCATTGGGCTTAAGTCAAAGAAGAGCACTAAAATGGTGCTCCACCAAAAACTAATCAACAAGTATAAAATCGCAAAAAGTACAATGGAGAATATCATAGAAATATGCTCTGGCAAAGCCTCCAATGCTGCATTAATATCAAAACCCTCTTGATCGAATTGATCCAGAATATTATAATTCCATAATGTAAAGATTATTGGAGAAGCTATTACAAGAAGAATGAGATAATACAATACATTCATCCCAAGTAGTGCCTGCCACCTAGCTTTGATTAATCCAGCGAAATCAGTTTGAAGTTGAACGCGCTTGTTCATCAATTGGAACAAAACGAAAGCAACCACAAAAGGATCAAGGAAAACATTGAGTAGCCATACCGCCCAGTACCCAAACATACTCACCACCTCCGCTAAACCCAATAAAAATAAGAATGGAAATACTAGTCGACCCTTATCCTCCGTCAAGGTTTGAAAGACTTGTTTTAGGACTTCCATTGGCCACAAAAAATACCCTTTTTGCTGCATGGCATCCAACCTGGTTTTGGGTAGAAAAAAACGATCTTGCTGCATAGATTTATAGTCTGTCTCTACAAAATACAAAAGGTGAGCAGTAAAACTACTCACCTTTTTTATATTACTGTCTATCCTAAAAGATTAATATACCTTGGATAGTTTGGATTCTACTTTTGCACTTGCTTTAGCATCATTTACTAATCTTGTGCTAACTTGACCAGCTAATTGTGTAACACTTGAACGCTTTACACTACTAGCATCCGCCTGACCAGTTCTTGGTGCAGTAATTGGCTGTATTACAAATACACCTGACTTTCCAACAATCACATCTGATACTTGACCAGGAGTAGCATTAAATGCTTTTGCAATAACTTTTGGTTCAGATCCCAAGCCATTGATTAATCCAGCTGAGAATGAAACATTGGAAGCTGTATCAACAGCTACACCATACTCTCGTGCAATATCTGCAAGATTTGTTCCAGTTATTTCTGATTGCATCAATTCACCTTTAAGCATATTGATAACATTCAACTCACTAGAAACTTTTGCTTCAGCAACTGAAGGGACACCTTTTCCAACAACAGACTCTAAGGCTACCACAACAAATTTATCTGTAGCATTAGTTACTGGATTATTGAAGGTATACAATCTAGAAGCTACATCACCTGGTTGAACATCAGTACCAACCGTTCTGTCATTTCCAAATGCCCAACGAATAATATTTCTAGCATCTCCACCAGTTCCTAAATTGGAAAGGAAATTATCAAAAGACTTGAATGCATTTGAAGTACGAACCACTAAATTTTGTTCACTTGCCATTGTTCTCATTTCATCAATATCAGCGGCATCAGTAAAGTTGATAGCAATTGCTTCTGCATTATCCAAGGTTTCACTTGAAGGAATAATATTTCTTCCAACATAAGATACTTTCACCATCTCATCATTAGAGATATATTTCTTATCCGTTACTTGGATTAAGTGCACACCAAATTGTGTGTAGACAATCTCCATTTCACCTTCCTCTAAGTTGTATAGGATCGCGTTTTCAAAAGGAGCAACAAACCCTGTTCTTCTACCAACCATTCCTAAGTCACCACCACTTGAAGCAGAACCGTCTGCACTATATTGAATAGCTAATGAATCAAAAGACATTTCATTATTCTCTACTTGGCTCTTATACGTCTCTAGTGTTTGAGTTGCAGCTAGTGCCTCTTCCTGTGTATTAGCTCTCAACAAAATGTGGCGAGCACGAACAGAATCCGCAATGACTTTCTTATCTAAAACTTTAGCTACTCTGTATTGAGTCCCATCAAAGTAAGGTCCTACAACAGTACCTAGAGCTGCATTTTCTACATCTTCTTGTATAGCTGAATTAAGCGTGCTATATTCTACATAAGCATCTGTGTATTCTCCTGCATATGATTGAGCAAATTGTGCATCATCTTCTGCAGCAGCCATACGAGTACCAATCTCTGCAACCTCATTTTTAATATCTAAACTATCCTGAGCTGTAGGAGCTATATCAACAGTAACGAAAGCTACACGACGTTGCTCTTCTGGAGCTTCCAGTTTAGTTTGATTCTCTTTGATATATCTTTTGTAATCTGCATCCGTTACATTCACTTTACTATCATCAATATTCAAGTAAGGAATTTTAACGTAAGCGAAATCCACTGACTCAGCATTTCTTTGAGCAAGTAATTCAGCCTCCCAAGTGGGTACATACATACCTTTGGTTGCTATGTTTACATATTTCTCTTTTAGCTTTTCATTAGCTACAAGTTCTTGCACATATGACCACCACTTCAACTGATCTGTTGCCATCTCTGTTCCGTCAAGATTAGTACCAGTGCGGTAAGCTTCTAATGCTTGTTGGTCTAGTTGACCTGTTTGTGGGTTTGAAAATGCTTGAATAATAATAGGGCTTTTGTTTACGCCATATAACAATTCTTCCATCTCAGCGTCACTCACTCCAAGTCCCATTGCTCTTGCTTCTTTACAAACAACCTCTGTGTCTAAGAAGTAAGACCATACTTGGTTCACTTGATCATGTCCAGTAGATTGGCCACGATATGCCGACCTAAGTTTATCATTAAATGTTTCATAGCTAATGGACTCACCATTAATTGCTCCAACTTCATTCGCTCCCCCACCTAATGAAAACTGAGCGTCCATTAGTATAAAAGATAACAAAGCAAGCCCCACAAGTGGAATTAGGAGCCAAGACATGTTATTTCTAATCTTCTGTATCATAATTTAAACTGTAATAGTTAGCTGTGGGACAACCCACAAAACTGAAAATCAATAAGTTATATCTAAATCGAGTATAATATTAGCTTATATTAGACTTTTTAGCCTAAAAAGCCTTGCAAATGTAATGTGTTTGCACCTTTTTTCAAAAGGAGAATTTAAATATGCCAAATATAGGTATGAAAACTAATTTTCGCTTTTTAAATCTTGAGCAACTGCATCCAATTCATCATAGAATGCAGGACCATATTTTCGAATAAGCGCATCTTTAGCAAATTCATAAACTCTAATGGACTCTTGAGCGCCTTTGGTACAAGCTGCACTGCAGATATCCCATACATCATAATTTAAGGCTTCGAATGCAAGAGATTCGTTCTTATTTATACGTACAGGATATAAATGGCAAGAAATGGGCTTTTGATAATCTATAGTTCCAGCGTGAAAGGCTTTTTCTATTCCACAGTAGCCTGAGCCATCTGCATTATAGGTCAAATAGGCACAGGCCCCATTCTGCATTAAAGTAGTGGCCGGAAGTCCATTTTCAGCTACTATTTCATAAAACCCTTCCTGCTCTATTCGTTCTATTCCTTCGGGAGACAAAAAAGGCTTGTACAAAGGGTATAATGACTCTAAAACTTCCAATTCCTCTTGCTCTAAAGGTGCACCATAATCCCCTTCCCAACAACAAGCACCTTTGCAAGCATTCAGATTACACGCAAACTTTTCATCAAATAAGGCAGACGAAACAATCTTGTCTTGAACCATTACCATCATAAGAATTTACACTTTTGGGGTAAATCTAACTTATTTCAGTAAAATTTTTGGCAAAGTTGATTGGCATCAAAGAAATAGGCAAATCATAAACTTCTTATTTTCACATAAAATCGTAATTTAGCGTGTCATAAATAAATGCAGTTCATATGAAATTTTACGCTTCACTTTTAGCCATTCTTTTTACACTCAATTTGCATGCTCAGGGAACATTCAAAGGTGTTGAATATCCGAATAACCAGGAAGAAATTTCAGCTTACTTAAGCTTAGATCAAAAACAAAATGTAGAACTACAGCGAATCATTGAACGAAGAGCGAACCAAATTGCTGAAGTGAGTCAGCTGAAAACAACAGATCTAAATTTATACATCCAAAAAAGGAAAGCTATTAGAAATGGTTTCTTTGGCGGTATATCTTTAATTCTAAGAGAAGAACAAGAGAAGGAATTCAGATCATTGATGGGTAGAGTGCGTACCTCTGATTATTTAATCCGATCAGAATACGAGCAAGCCGGTAAATCTGAACAAGACATAGCATTGGCATTAGCTGAAAATTAAAAGACTATTTACATTACTTAATACACAAAAATATTATTACACATAAATGGATCCATTAAAGCAGAAGTTTAAAGAAAAAGCATCCGCACTTGCCACTGAAATCAAATCTATGCTCAAAGAGCATGGATCAATGAAAGTTGATGAAGTTGTTTTGAGTCAGGTGTATGGAGGTGCAAGAGGCGTAAAAATGATGGTTTGGGAGACTTCCCAATTAGATCCAATTGAAGGCATACGATTTAGAGGCTACTCTATCCCCGAACTCAAAGAAGTTTTACCTAAAGGACCAGATGGTAAGGAACCCTTACCAGAAGGACTATTTTGGTTGATGCTAGTTGGTGAGGTACCAACTGAAGCGGAAGTAGAATGGTTAGCTAAAGAATGGGCTTCCAGATCTACCATTCCTGCCCACACTAAGGAGTTGTTGAACAACCTACCTAAGACTACACACCCGATGACCCAATTTATTTTGGGAATCACATCACTTCAAAACGATAGTATTTTTGCTAAGCGCTATAATGAAGGGATGAACAAGAAAGAATATTGGGAGTCTACTTATGAAGATACCATGAATCTGATTGCTAAGCTTCCTGGTATTGCCGCTCATATTTATAGAAAAACGTATCACAACGATGAACACATCGAAGCTGATAATAATCTGGATTGGGCAGCAAACTTCGCTCATATGCTAGGTATGAATCACCCTGACTTCAAACATTTGATGCGACTATATCTTACTATTCATGCAGATCATGAAGGTGGAAACGCATCGGCACATACGGTACATTTAGTAGGTTCTACTCTAAGTGATCCTTATTTGTCATTTGCAGCAGGTATGGGTTCATTAGCTGGCCCCCTTCATGGTCTAGCAAACCAAGAAGTTATTAAGTGGATCTTTGAAATGTTAGAGAAGCTTGGAACAAAAACACCTTCCAAAGAGCAGATTGCTGACTATGTGAATGAAACACTAAATGCTGGAAAGGTTGTTCCTGGATATGGCCATGCGGTATTAAGAAGACCTGATCCACGTTTTGTTGCTCAAAAAGTATATGCAGAAGAATATATTCATGATGATGATATTGTGAATGTAGTTTGGAATATATTTGATGTAGTGCCAGAAATTCTAAAAGGTTTGGGTAAGGTTAAAAATCCATGGCCAAACGTTGATGCACACTCAGGTGCACTTCTAGTTCATTACGGTATGACAGAATATAGTTTCTATACGGTATTATTCGGCGTATCAAGAGCCTTGGGTGTTTTAGCCGCTCAATGTTGGTCCAGAGCACTTGGTCTACCACTAGAAAGACCGAAATCTTTGACCACCGAATGGATAAAAAATTATGTAAAAGAAAATGCATAAAAATAAGCTGCCTTCGGGCGGCTTTTTTTATGCCCAAATAATCAGGTTTAAACTGCGAATAAGTACATATTTAGTTATATATTTATCCGAGTTTTTAAACCATATTTATTTGACATGAAATATACTAAAGATCACGAGTGGATTACTCTAGATGGTGATGTAGCCACTGTAGGTATTACAGATTTCGCACAAGGCGAATTAGGAGAGATCGTTTACGTAGAAGTAGATACAGTAGGTGAAAGCTTGGAAGCAGGTGATGTATTTGGAACAGTTGAGGCTGTGAAAACTACTTCAGATCTTTTTATACCCGTTGCAGGAGAGGTTTTAGAGTTTAATGCCGAAATAAGTGAAGACGACGGAGATAATCCTGCCATCATTAATGAAGATGCAGAAGGTGCTGGCTGGATAGTAAAAATAAAAGTAAATGATCCTGCAGATGTAGATGCCTTGATGAGCAAAGCTGACTACGAAGCACTAATTGGATAATTTTTTTTTGCGTGCACACACCATTTTTAAAATGCCGTGCATCTACCCAATAATGATCATTGAAAATGTTTGACAAGTATCGCATTTTAGTTGCACTTTGGTGTTTATTAATCCTTTACTTGTCTTGGAATCCAAGCCTTCAGGTACCCAAAGGATTTCTAGAAGACCTCCCAATAGATAAAATAGGTCACTTTGGCATGTACGCAATATTAAGCGGACTTTGCTTAATGGCCTTTAAAAATTGGGCAAATGCTAAAATATTTCTATTTTGCTTGGCCTTTGGAATCCTCATGGAAATCCTGCAATTTGCTTTTTTTCCTGGAAGATATTTTGAATGGTCAGATATTATAGCCAATGCTCTTGGAGCTTTGGTAGGAATGATACTGATTAAGAAACTTTTTTTTAAACATTAAATTATGGATTGGAATCTGCAGATTAATACAAGTCCGTTTGTCATATTCTTAGGAGTAGCGGCACTTGTCCTGATTGTAATTTTCGCACTCCGTAGTTACTTAAGCTCAGAGTCTAAAAAAGCACTGAAGTCAAAGCCACAGGATGATCCTAATAGCTTTACTACAGGCAGAAAGAAATATGCTTCAGTAGACGTATTTTCTTTAAGAGGCCCTGTACTTAGTTTCTCACTATTGCTTGCCATTTCATTTATAGTCTTTGCCTTTAATTGGACAGAGAAGGCTCAAGCGTACACTGATGTAGGTGATATGTTCGAAGTGGATGAAATCATCGAAATGGAGACACCAAGAACTGCGGAACCACCTCCACCACCTCCTCCTCCACCACCTCCGGTGATTGAAGAGGTACCAGATGAGGTAGAAATTGAAGAAGAAATAGAATTTGTCGATAATACTATTACGGAAGAAACTATAGTAGAGGCACCGAAGGAGACTGCTCCTCCACCACCTCCACCGCCACCTCCGAAACCGAAGGTGGACAAGATCTTCCAAGTAGTGGAAGATGCGCCACTTTTCCCTGGGTGTGAAAAAGAGAAAAAAGCAGATCGAAAGACCTGTGCAGACTCAAAACTTTTCAAGTATCTAAGTGAAAACTTGGAATACCCAGTGATCGCGAGAGAGAACGGTATTACAGGCCGTGTTATTTTATCTTTCGTGGTAGAAAAAGATGGTGGTATCACCGATGTAAAAGTACTCCGTGGAATCGGAGGGGGATGTGATGAAGCAGCTAAAGAAGTTGTCGAAAACATGCCTAAATGGAATCCTGGTAAACAAAGAGGACGACCTGTTCGTGTTCAATTTACGCTTCCAGTTGCCTTTACACTTCAATAAAAAACAAAAAAGCTTCGATACACATCGGAGCTTTTTTTATTTCCCTTCTAACACACCACAAACCCTCCTTTCCACATCTATATATTGAACGTTCAGGTAGCTAATTACTGAGTTACCTTATTGATCAATAATGCATTGATCATTGGATCCAACTTAAATTTCTGACTCCATTAATAGGATCAGAAACCATTTTTTCATCGTAAAAATAATGCTTATGAGTTGGTCATTCCAAAATCCAATTAGTCCCATACTATCCCTAGTAATTATACTTTTGATTGTATTTGGTGCAATTGTTATAAGTCGCTTATACTTACAAAGACCACAGGTTTTAGCTAAGCGCAACAGACAACAAAGCATCAGAAAATATAGACAGTATCAAGTACTTAAATCAAGAGGAAGATCCTTTGGTCTAGGTTTATTTCTGTCCTGCCTGTTTGTTTACCTTAGTTTGAATTGGACGCTATTAGCAAAACCTATTCAGCAGGTTGAACTTGTAGATATATACTATGGTGATATTATAGCAATGGAAGATCCACCTCGGACCCCAAGTGTAAAAAAAGAAATACCTAAGCCAGACCCTATAAGATTTAACGTAATAGAAGGGGATCCAATCAAACCAGATACTATTGTTGCTTTGATCACTCCTCCCGTACCAGTTGGAGTCACTATGGGCCGCGTAATAAATGAACCTGCTGCACAAAAAGCAGTTCCAAAGTTCGAGCCACCCAAAAGAGATGTGGAAAAGATTTTCAAAATTGTAGAGGAAGAGCCTTACTTCGGTGTATGTGAGTTGAATGATAAAACAAAACAAAAACAATGCGCAAATGAAGCACTTTTTGCCTACTTAGGAGAACATTTAAACTACCCTCGAATTGCTTTAGAAAATGGTATTTCAGGAAGAGTTATTATCTCTTTTGTAGTAGAAAAAGATGGAAGTATCAGTTCTGCCAAAATTCTAAGAGGTATTGGAGGGGGCTGTGATGAGGAAGCATTAAGAGTGGTAAATGATATGCCTAAGTGGACCCCAGGTAAACAAAGAGGTAGGGCTGTTAGAGTCCAATTCACGCTACCAGTGAGTTTTACACTTCATTAATCTATAAGCCAATGAAAGACCATATGCCATCGATAATCATCTATATAGGTATTGTAAGTTATCTCTTAGCAAGTTTTAGTCTATTGATCATCATACAATTAGCTATATTAGGTAAACGAATAAATTCAACACATAACTTAAATAAATTCAAGATTATGAAACGACTATTTTTTGCATCCTTACTATTATTCGGATGTATTCAAGCAAATGCACAAAATCCAACATCAACGGATCAAGAACCATTATATCAAGTGGTTGAAACAGCCCCTAGATTTGAAGGTTGTGCAGAAGAAGCGGAAGCTGATGCGAATGCATGTTCTAATAAAAACCTGATAACCTTCCTTTCAGAAAAAGTAGTGTATCCCAAAAAGGCAAAAAACAAAGGAATACAAGGAAAAGTAATCGTCAGCTTTGTAATTGAAAAAGATGGTTCAGTTTCAACCACGAAAGTCCTTCGAGGTGTACATAAATCATTAGATAATGAAGCTATGAGAGTAGTTAACGAAATGCCCAAATGGACACCCGGCACCCAAAGAGGAAAGGCAGTAAGGGTTCAATATACCTTACCCATTATATTCAGTATTTAAATTTAAAAAAAGAGGTCATGAAGACCTCTTTTTTTGTGGAACTACATCTATAAAAATTAAAATCTTCCTTACAATTAATAAATTTGACCTTTCAGTTGTTATGTTTTAACCTATCTTGGTTATTCAATCCAATCGATATACAATAGTATGTTCAAAATGAAGTATTATATAGGTTTAATATTCTTATCTTTTTTTGCCATCACTAGTCTTTCTGCCCAAGAGTCTAAACTAGCGCAGCAATACTACAATGATGGAGAGTTTGAGAAAGCTGGAACACTATACCTGAAACTGTATAATGCACAAAAAAATAATGAATACTATTTTGGAAGGTACATCGATTGCCTTGTATATCTAGAAGAATTTGATCAAGCAGAAAAAGACTTAAAGCGTATCATAAAGGAGCGTCCTAAGTCCGTTAGTTGGAGTGTCATACTTGGGAATATTTATGAACTACAATTCAAGCCTGAAAAAGCAGAAAAACAATACAACAATGCTTTAGCCAATCTGCCTAAGGAACGGCACCAAATCATTCGTTTAGCGCAAGCATTCAACAAAATCACTAAATATGACTGGGCTGTTAAAACCTATGAGCAAGGAGCAGAATTATTAAAAGACAAAAACATCTTTGCCTATTACCAAGCAGACCTGCACAGAAGAATGGGTAATACACAAGAGATGATCACTGCTTATCTAGATGCCATTGCTTATCAGGAATCGCGGATGACCTCTATACAAACCATATTCCAACGCTTTTTCTCTGAACAGGATTACCTAGAACTTCAAAATCAACTCTATCAGAGAGTACAATCTAATACATCAGTCTATGCATTCAATGAAATGCTAGCTTGGGTTTTTATACAACGTAAAGATTATAAAAACGCCTTAAGACAAATGATCGCCTTGGATAAAAGAAATGAGGAAGAAGGAGGTCGAGTATATAATATTGGACAAATAGCCGCTGAAGACGAAGATTGGGAGGTAGCATCTAGAGCATTTGAATATATAGTGACCGAGAAAAGTCAGTACTCTCCTTATTTCTTTGATGCTCAAAAATGGAATCTATATGCTAAAAGAAAGAAGATTGAAGCAGATCCCAACTATGCAGCAGAAGACATTCAATCCCTAGTGGACCAATATTATGAGTTCCTCAACAAACTAGGTTTCAATCCAAGAACGGTATACATTATTATTGAGTTAGCAGAATTGGAGGCATTATACTTGAATGACTTACCAAAAGCTATTGAGACACTTACACAGTTACTTAAACTTCAAGGCCTAGATCCCTCTGCTGAAGCTGAAGCTAAGTTGAGCTTGGCCGATTATTATCTAATGACTGGAGAAATTTGGGAATCGACTTTACTTTATTCACAAGTGGACAAGGATTTTGGTCAAGGAATATTAGGCCATGAAGCAAGATTAAGAAATGCAAGACTTTCCTACTTCAATGGGGATTTTACTTGGGCACAAGCACAGTTCGATGTACTTAAAAATTCAACGTCTAAATTGATCTCAAATGATGCCTTAGATATATCCGTATTTATAATGGACAATTTAGGCCTAGATACCACTGAACAAAGCCTGCAGCTATTTGCTGATGCTGAACTATTAATCTTCCAAAATAAATTTGAAGCAGCCAACGAAGTATTTAATCAACTATTAGTCCAATTCCCTGACCATAGCCTACAAGATGATGTGTACTATTTCCAGGCGAATATGTTTGAAGAACAACAAGATTATAAACAAGCTGCTGAACTTTATGAGCGAATTATTACGGAGCATGTAGAAGAAATCCGAGCAGATAATGCCATGTTTAAACTAGCCCAATTGTATGAAACAAAACTCAATGAACCGGAAAAAGCTAAAAACCTTTACGAGCGCTTATTCCTTGAATTTACCGGTTCTGTGTATGCTGTGGAAGCTAGAGAAAAATACCGAGCTATGCGTGGCGATCAACTTCAATAATTAAAAAAGGAGGGCTTTTTAGTCCTCCTTTTTTAATCTAGAAACAGGAAAGGGGTATAATATCAATTATACCCCATTCCAAAGAACAATAGCTACCTATTGGTTACTTCAAACGTCTTTCGTCTGAAACCGTAAGTTTAGCACGTCCTTTAGCTCTGCGACGAGCAAGCACCTTTCTACCATTCTTGCTACTCATTCTGGATCTGAATCCATGCTTATTCGTTCTCTTTCTTCGTGATGGTTGGTACGTTCTTTTCATTTTATTTCGCTTTAAACGATTTTCTACTTAATTACTCTAAAAGTGGGGCAAAAATAAAGTAAAGTTTCTTAACCTACAAATAGAAGTCATCATTTTTTCAAAATACTCGAACAAAAAAGTCTTTTTAAATACCTGTTTTTGTACCTAGCTTTATATTTACTATTTTGTAATCTAGCAAAAAATCGCCTTTAGCCTAAGATATAATCAGGGCTGCAATAATAAATAAATCATAGTATGAGCGAAAATAAAATTTGGTTAGAGAACTATCCATCTGGAGTTCCAGTGAAAATAAATCCAGACACTTACCCAACATTAGTGTCTATGGTAGAAGAAACATTCAAAAAGTATCCCGATCAGGTCGCCTTTAAATGTATGGGGGCACAGATTACCTTTAAAGAATTAGACGCTAAGTCATACGCTTTTGGAGCATATCTTCAACAAAAAGGCTTAGAAAAAGGAGATAAAATTGCCTTGATGATGCCCAACTTATTGCAGTACCCTATTGCCTTGTTTGGTGCATTAAGGGCGGGACTAGTGGTGGTCAACACCAACCCTTTGTATACAGCACGTGAAATGCATCATCAATTCAAAGACTCGGAAGCAAAAGCCATTGTCATTTGTGAAAACTTTGCCCATAATTTGGAAAAAATCATCAATGATACAGGCATCAAAAATATTGTAGTTACTAGTATTGGAGAGTTATTAGGAGGGGTTAAAGGTGTACTAACCAACTTTGTGGTTCGCAAGGTTAAAAAAATGGTGCCAGCCTTTACCTTAAACAATACTGACTCTTTCAAAGAGGCATTAGCACAAGGAAAGAAATACAAACTCAACACTGTAACAGGAGATCCTGAAGATGTAATCTTACTTCAGTATACAGGTGGAACCACAGGTGTATCCAAAGGAGCCATGCTCACGAATAAAAACTTGGTAGCCAATATGCTTCAAATTAGAAGTATCATGATGCCTTTCTTGAAAGAAAAGGAAGAAGTCGCTTTGTCACCGCTACCTATGTACCACATCTTTGCTTTTGTAGTAAATGGTTTAGCATTAATGTCTATTGGAACAAAAACGATTCTGATTACTAATCCTAGAGATTTGAAATCTGTCGTTTCTGCTATGAAGGCAGATCCTCCAACATTAATAACAGGTGTCAACACCTTATTCAACGCCCTACTCAATAATAAAGCCTTTACTGAACTGGATTTTTCCAATTTAAAAGTCACTGTAGGTGGTGGTATGGCAGTACAACGACCTGTTGCAGAAAAATGGCAGCAAATTACTGGAGTCCCATTATCTGAAGGCTACGGAATGACCGAAGCATCTCCAGTTATCTCATGTAATCCATTAGATGAGACCGGACAGATTGGTACGATTGGTATGCCTGTTCCATCTACAGATGTACGAATAGTAGATGATGCTGGAAAACCACTTCCTCAAGGAGAAGTCGGCGAAATCCAAACCAAAGGACCTCAGGTAATGAAGGGATATTATAATCGTCCTGATGCTACCGCTGATACAATCAAGGATGGATGGCTTTGCACCGGAGATATTGGTGTCATGCAAGCAGATGGATTCTTCAAAATTGTAGACCGTAAAAAGGATATGATATTAGTATCTGGATTCAATGTTTATCCCAATGAAATTGAAGACTTTGTAGCTTCTAACGAAAAAGTACTTGAGGTAGCAGCAATAGGTATACCTCATGAGAAGTCTGGAGAAGTCGTTAAGATCTTTGTCGTTAAAAAGGATAAGTCATTAAAAGAAAAAGAACTATTAGAATATTGTCGAGAAGGGCTTACAGGTTATAAAGTGCCTAAAGAAATTGAGTTTAGAGATGAGCTACCTAAAACAAATGTAGGTAAGATTCTAAGAAGAGCGCTTCGAGAAGAAAAATAAAGCAAAAAGGTGCAGCAAAGTCTGCACCTTTTTTATTCGATTACAGCCGATTATTTCATACAATCTTAGTAATATTGCTCCGTGAAAGACCTGAATGATTTAAAAGAGATAATAGGAACTACAGATGCTGTTAAGCAGCTAATATCTATTGTCAGTAACGACAATAAAGACCACATAAAGTTAGAGGGGCTAAAAGGGGCTATTGACAGTTTTTTGCTCAGCATTACGCAAGAGCAAGTTCAAAAGAACTTCTTAATCATTGAGGAGGACAAGGAATCCGCAGCATATCTCCTGAACAACATAGAGCAACTTAGTGAACATGCCCCCTTATTCTTTCCAGATAGCTTTAAACGACCTGCCTACTTTGAGGAAATCAACAAAACAAATGTTCTTCAACGAACAGAGACGATCAATAAATTCACGCAAGGAGGACGTTCCAAAGTCATCGTAACCTATCCAGAAGCCATCTTTGAACAGGTTGTATCACCAACTGTGCTAAAAGAAAGCCAATTAATCATCAGCAAGGGAGAGTCACTAGATGTAGAGGCCATGATCTACACCTTGAATGAGTTTGGTTTTACCCAAGAAGACTTCGTTTATGAACCTGGACAATATGCTATCAGAGGGGGAATTATTGATTTATTTTCGTACGGAAATGAATACCCCTATCGATTAGAGTTATTTGATGATGAAGTGGAAAGTATTCGATTCTTTGATCCATCCAATCAATTATCAGTTAAAAATATCCACCGGATAACTTTAGTACCGAATATCAATACGCAATTCAAACAAGAGGAAAAGGTATCCATCTTGGAGGTCTTAGGGCAAGATGATATCATATGGATTAATGACATCCATAACTGTGGTGAGCGGTTGAAGAATTGCTTGGAAAAGGCAGAACTCTTTGAAGAGGAAGTCTCGCTGCTAGACCGTGGAGAAAGTGAAGAAATTTTTAAAGATAGAGCCTTCATTCAACCTGCTGATATCAGTGATCAAATTCAAAACTTCAAATTGATTAGCTATGGTACCAATCACCATGGAGTTATCGCCCAACAAACACTAGCATTTGATATTCAACCTCAACCAAATTTTAATAAAAACTTTAAACTATTAATTCAAGATCTTCAGAACAATACATCCAATGGGATCAAGAATTATATCTTCACAGATAACCCCAAGCAAGTTGAACGTTTTTATGCCATTTTTGCTGACTTGGAAGCAAGTATAACGTTCATACCTATACTCAAAAGTTTAAGTGCAGGATTCCTATCTAAAAACTTGGGCATTGCTTGTTATACAGACCATCAAATTTTCCAGAGATTCCACAGATTCAAGCTTAGGAAAGGCTTTTCCAAGGATAAAGCTTTAAACATAAAAATGTTGAGGGAGCTTAAACCTGGTGATTTTGTCACCCATATTGACCATGGAGTTGGTCAATTCTCTGGATTAGAAAAATTGAATATAAATGGGCACACCCAGGAGTCCGTTAGACTTTTTTATAAAAACAGAGATGTACTCTATGTGAGTATCAACTCGTTACATAAAATTTCAAAATACTCGTCTAAGGAAGGGACAGTGCCTTCACTCAATAAACTAGGTTCAGAAGCCTGGAAAAACACTAAATCAAAAGCCAAGAAACGCGTAAAAGATATTGCTGCCGAACTGATCAAGTTATATGCCAAAAGAAAGGCCAGTCCAGGTTTTGCATTTGAAGCAGATGGATACCTTCAAAATGAGCTAGAGGCATCCTTTTTATATGAAGATACTCCGGATCAACTTACGGCAACTAATGATGTTAAAGCGGATATGGTCAAACCGCACCCCATGGACCGATTGGTCTGCGGAGATGTAGGCTTTGGGAAAACTGAAATAGCCGTACGGGCAGCATTTAAAGCCGTGGTTTCTGGAAAACAGGCAGCCATTTTAGTTCCTACGACCATACTAGCATTACAGCACTTCAAAACCTTTAATGGTAGATTGGAATCCTTTGGTGTCACAGTAGATTATGTCAACAGATTCAAAACCAACAAACAAAAGAAAGAAATTTACGAAAGACTAAAGTCTGGAAAATTAGACATATTAATTGGTACGCATTCCATCCTGAACAAACAGGTAGAATTTAAAGACCTAGGCTTGCTTGTGATTGATGAAGAGCAAAAATTTGGCGTTTCCGCAAAGGAAAAATTGAGGAATATTAAAGTAAATGTGGATACCTTAACCCTAACTGCAACTCCAATCCCACGAACCTTACAATTTTCCTTAATGGCTGCAAGAGACTTATCCGTTATTCGAACAGCACCACCCAATAGACAACCCATACATACAGAAGTAAGGGTCTTTAGTGATCGTATCATTAAAGAATCTATTTACTATGAAGTCAACCGAGGTGGACAAGTATTTTTTGTACACAATAGAGTGAAATCCCTACAAGATATTGCCACGATGGTGAAAAGGTTATGCCCAGATATTGACATAGCTGTAGCACATGGCCAGATGGAAAGTAAAGATTTGGAGCGTGTCCTCTTAGACTTTATCGATCGGAAATATGATGTATTAATTTCTACTAACATTATTGAAACTGGCTTAGACATTCCAAATGCGAATACCATAATTATTAATAATGCGCATCAATTTGGAATGAGTGACCTCCATCAATTAAGGGGAAGAGTGGGCCGATCAAACAAAAAGGCATTCTGTTATCTATTCTGTCCACCAATGTCTACCCTGACCCAGGAGGCTAGAAAACGACTGAAAACATTGGAAGAATATAGTGATTTGGGCTCTGGATTTAATATTGCCATGAGAGATTTGGATATCAGAGGGGCAGGAAATCTTTTAGGTGGTGAACAAAGTGGTTTCTTAAATGAAATTGGATATGAAACTTATCAAAAAATCTTAGAGGAAGCCATTCAGGAACTTAAAGAAAACGCCTTTAAGGAGTTGTTCAAAGAAGAAATGGAGTCCAAAAAATCCTTTGTCAAGGAAGTTCATATGGAAACAGATGTGGAAATGCTCATACCCGATGAATATGTTTCCAACATTCAAGAAAGGCTGAATTTATACACCAAACTAGATAACCTCAAATCGGCAGAAGATTTGGATCAATTCGCTCAATCATTAACAGATCGCTTTGGTAAAATCCCACCACAAGTTTATGAATTGTTTGATGGTTTAAAACTCAGATGGATTTGTAAAGACCTCGGCTTCGAACGATTAATAATAAAGAATGAGAAAATGAGATGCTTCTTTGTAGAAAACCCACAATCCATGTACTATGAAACGGAGGGATTCCAAAAGTTATTTGATTTTATCGTGAAATCGGGTTACAAACTAGGCTTGAAATTCAAGCAAACTCCTAAGAATTTGATTGTAATTAAAGAGGGAATTCCTAATTTAAAAGAAGCCAAAGAGTTTTTAGATGAACTTAAACAGGGTAGAGATTCATTATAAGACAAAGTACATGAAATATCCACTATGGAAGAAGCAGAAAAAAATGAGGTAGTCCAGGTCGATCAACTCCCAAGTTACAACTTGGAACAAATCACCATCTTGGATAAAAGTTGGAAAACTATCAGGGGTATTCATTCCGTGGGGTTCTATTTCCTAATGGCGACTTGTATTTTTGGATTTGGCCTATTAGCACTTCCAACACAGCTTGAACTTTTCTTGTTCTTATTACTATTCCCCGTGACCCTTTGCTTAATCAATATTTGGTTGATCCATAAACAATATCAAGTAGAAGGTTACATTATTCGGGAGAAAGATATTTACTTCCAGCAAGGATTTTTTTGGACAAAACGTATGGTCATCCCTTTTAATAGAATTCAACATGCCAGCGTACACCAAGGCCCTTTAGAGCGTTCTTTTAAGTTGTCCAAACTTCGAATCTTTACTGCTGGAGGTCAATCGAGCGATCTTACTATTCCAGGATTGCAAAATGAAGAAGCGCTGCAAATTAAAGCCTTTATAAGTGAGCAAACTGCTCAATCAAAAGCTGGGCAAGATGGTGAACTTTAAAGAAGCCAAAAGGCAGTCACCTGTCGCTATACTTTTGATTTTGTATCGGGTGATGCAGATGATCCTTAGACAGACATTACCGATATTGGTTGTACTTATTTTAAATCCAAAGGCAAGCAAAATTGACTTTATAGGAATTGGGATAATGGCTATCGGGATTATTTCCGCTATTAGTTCTGTCATGTCTTATTTTAAATTCTTTTATTATGTGGATGACACCCACTTTCACATTCGAAAGGGTTGGTTAGTGAAGAGTAATATCTCCATTCCCATAGAGCGTATTCAAACCATAGATTTTTATCAAAACCCTATTCACAAAATCTTTAATGTAGTTCAACTAGATGTAGATACTGCAGGTAGTGCCTCTAAAGAGATCCATATTCATGCACTAAAGAAAAATGATGCAAATCTGCTGAGGAATTATCTCTATTCTAAGAAGGAAGAACTTTTACCAGAGGAAGCATTAAATGCTGTAGAGCATACGGAAGAAGAGCAAATTCTGCACCGTTTAGGTGTTGGAGACTTGATCAAAATCGGTCTGGTTCAAAATCACCTGCGTACTGCAGGTATTATTGTTGCTTTTGGGTTTACACTATATGGTGAACTGAGTGAAATATTTGCAAAAGCCACAGATCGTTTTGTAGAAGAGTCGTTCGGTGTTATTGAACGTGGTGGGATATATCTAACGCTTACCTTGCTCATGCTGTTGCTCCTAGCTTCCATAGTCGGTTCTGTTATAGTATTCTTCCTTCAAAACTATGATCTCAAACTTACTAGTTCAGGGAAAGGGTACAGATTAGTAAAAGGTCTATTAAACCAAAAACAGACTAGTATCAGCCTGAGTAAAATACAAATGCTCAGGTGGTCTTCAAATTATCTACAACGAAAACTCAACTTGGTCAACTTGAG
>CAJXMP010000007.1 GCA_913056515.1 uncultured Lewinella sp. | reverse complement strand
TTGGATCATTATCCTGTACTCCATTGTTCATACCACCTAATGCTGACAAGCGACTATTGGCAGGCAGCTCTAAAAACGAGAAAACAGTTGTCCCTCCAATTTGAGCATGAGCCATACTAGCTAAGCTAATCCATATTCCCGTGAGTAGTATAAATCTAATCATACCCAAAAGGTAATTATTTTGAAATTTCAAATAGTGTTTCGTCAATTATTTGTGTTCCTCCATCTTTCGTCCAACTCGTCAGACAAACTCCTGATCTACATTCCATTTTTTTAACTAAAACACCTGACTCATCATATAATTCTAAGGTACCTTCTTCTTTAGGCCCATCCTTATATTGACCTTTGGACTTAATTGCACCTGACTCATGATATTCCACAAATGGACCATTTTCTAGGCTATTTTCAAAAGCCACTTCTTCCTTTAGTTGACCAGAAGCATAATAGGTTTTCCAAACACCTGTGGCCTGATCATTGTTGTAGATACCTTCTTGTTTCAGTTGACCATCTTCAAAGTAGGTTTTAATGATACCGTCATAGGCACCCATTTTGAAGTGTTCTTCAATTTCTATAGCTCCATCTTCATAATACCAAATTCGCTTACCGTCCAGTGTGTCATTGACATAATTCGATTCACAGGACAATTTGCTGGAGCTGTAAAAAGCTTGATGCAAACCCTGTTTTTGCTTGGTCTCTAAATTCATCGAGTACCGCTCAATAACTACACCAGATTCATTGGTTACTTCAATTTCAGATAACTGCTCTTTGGCACAGGAAGTAAATAGCATAGCAAGTACAAGGGAAACAAAAACTAACTTTTTCATAACGGAAAGGCTTGGGTTATTATTCAATAAATACAATATTAACAAAAAATGGGCAGTAGGATAACGACCTACTGCCCAAATGCTTTTTATGATAAAAAGTTACACTTTAACTTCTGGTTTCATTTTTTCTCGACCGATGGATTCATAATAGAATCCTGCATTTACTACATTTTTTAGGTCATATAAGTTACGCCCATCAAAAATGTTTTTCCCATTCATCAACTTAGCCATAGCATCAAAGCTTGGTGTTCTAAATAATGCCCATTCAGTCATGATTCCTAAAGCATCCGCTTCCACAATGGCATCATATTGATCTGTAGCATATTCAATTTTATCGCCAAAAATAGCTTTTACATTATCCATGGCTTCTGGATCAAATACCTTAACCTGAGCACCTGCAGCTAATAATTTTTCAATGGTATATATCGCTGGTGCCTCACGGATATCATCCGTCTCTGGCTTAAAAGCAAGTCCCCACAGTCCAATTTTCTTACCTTTCAAGTCTCCAAAGAAGGCTTGAATCTTTTCATAAATCTTCAATCTTTGGTTGCTATTCACGTCTAGAACTGCATTCAATAACTTGAAGTCATATTCGTGCGCTTTTGCAGTTCTGCCAAGTGCTTGAACATCTTTAGGGAAGCAAGAACCCCCAAATCCAACTCCTGGAAACAAAAAGCGTTTTCCAATACGACTATCAGATCCCATGCCTAAACGCACATCATCTACATTAGCACCTGTCTTTTCACAAAGGTTCGCAATTTCATTCATGAACGTAATACGAGTCGCTAAATAAGAATTAGCAGCATACTTAGTCATCTCAGCAGAACGCTCATCCATGATGTATACTGGATTTCCTTGACGTACAAATGGTGCATACAATCTGCGCATTACTTCTGCTGCACGATCAGAAGAAGTACCTATAACTACTCGATCTGGTTTCAAAAAGTCATCCACCGCAACACCTTCTCTAAGGAATTCAGGGTTGGAAACGACATCAAATAAAGCTTCATCCAATTTATCAGCAAGAATAGCATGTACTTTTTCTGCAGTTCCAACAGGAACGGTAGACTTATCTACGATTACCTTATAAGAGGTAATCATACCTGAAAGATCTCCAGCAACACCTAAAATATACGACAGGTCGGCTGATCCGTCTTCTCCAGGAGGCGTTGGTAATGCTAGAAAAATAATCTCTGCATCTTCAATTGCAGCAGCAAGGTCTGTTGTAAAATTCAATCTACCTTGATTCGTATTGCGCTCAAAAAGTACATCTAATCCTGGTTCATAGATAGGCACCTGTCCATTGCGCAAACTGTCCACTTTTTTCTCATCAATATCTACACAGGTTACATGGTTTCCCGTTTCCGCAAAACATGTTCCAGACACAAGTCCAACATAACCAGTTCCTACAACTGCAATTTTCATTTTAATTTTTTTTATGATAGATGGAAGAACAAGGCTTAAACGCAAAGACCTGCTTTAAAGTACCTAGTCTCCAAAATTTGATGCAAAGTTAATGAAGCCTGTACATTTTTTCTGCTTATGACTTAATTTTATTAACTGTTACCGCACGATATCCCTTGAATAAAGTCAGATATCAATAAAGCAGGGGTCAGACATAACAAATGAAAAAATATTCGTTTATTTAAGAAACATTCCAATTCGCTGATGAAACTTTTTGTGAATAAATCTTGGTGGAAGATCTTTTTGATTGTGTTTGGAGCATCCATAATCGTACTCTCGGTTATGTACACCAAGACCATCGTGGACATGTTAAGTTCAGACGAGCGAAACCGAGCGGATATTATTCGGGTGGCTATGAACTCCCTAAACAATATAGATGAAAACGCGGCAGATTTTGATTTTTCACTTGCCCTTCAAGTACTTCAAAAAAATGAATCCATCCCTGTTATTCTAGTATCCAATACAGGGCAAATTACAGCTGGAAAAAACTTTGGAGATACACAGGATTTAGATACAACCTTTTTGCGTAATCAATTGAACCTGATGATAGCAGATGGAGTGGAGCCCCTTAAAGATGCAGGCGGACAATCTTTATATTACCAATCCTCTGTATTCATAGACTACTTAAGCTACTTCCCACTTATTCAGCTCTTACTTATTTTTACTTTCATTGTCATTGGTTATGTTGCCGTATCATCGATAAGAAAAGCCGAACAAAATCGAGTTTGGGTAGGGATGGCCAAAGAAACTGCCCACCAATTAGGAACGCCAATTTCTGGTATATTAGGTTGGATTGAGCATCTAAAGTTTATTAGACCTGAAGATGAAGAAATCAAAGATGTTGCCTCAGAAATTAATAATGACCTAGCCAAGCTAGACTTAATCGCAGAACGATTCTCAAAAATTGGCTCCGAACCAGAATTGACGATCAAGGACATTGAGCCCATGCTGCAAAAGAACTTCGACTACATTTCAAAGCGTGCACCAAGAAACGTTACTTTCGAAGTAGAGCCCACCAAAGGGGTAAGTACAGGAATTGTAAATGGACAACTTTTGGAATGGGTATTTGAAAACCTCCTGCGAAACGCTTTAGATTCTATTGGAAAAGAAGGCACTATAAGTGGTGTGATTGAATCGGATGAAAATTGGGTTCACATAGATATTTCAGATTCAGGACCAGGCATACCTGCCAATAAATTCAAAACCATTTTTAAACCAGGATATTCAACCAAGAAGCGCGGTTGGGGACTTGGATTATCTCTAGCTAAAAGGATAGTTGAAAACTATCATAAAGGGAAAATTTTTGTCAAAGAATCTACTGAAAATGTGAAAACAACTTTCAGAATAAGTATACCTTTAGCAAAAAACTAAGATGGTCCTTAGGCAATTCAATTTGCTTGCTTTTACTGCAATTATTCTAGTCTGTAATTGTTTTGGTACACTTAACGCTCAAGTTAGTGAAGGTCTAATCGTATGTGCAGAAGATGGCACTCCCCTTCCAGGTGCCAGTGCCTATGATGCTAATCTTTCCAAATCAGCCATTGCAGATTCTACGGGATTTATTGCCTTATCAGCCTTTCCAGACAGCGACCTTATTACCATCTCTTTTTTAGGCTATGAATCCTTCCAAGGTAGTCGAGCAAGTATAGATTTTGACACGCTGTTCCTTAAAGAAATTACCTTCTTTTATGATGAATTTGAAATCATAGGATCCAAACCCAATGCATACCCTACTATCTGTGATGTCGTCCGTATTGAATCCAACAGTTTAGGACAAATACAAAGCCAATCATCTGCTGATTTGCTAGAAAAAAGTGGTCAGGTATTTGTACAACGATCTCAGCTAGGGGGAGGAAGTCCTATCTTAAGAGGTTTTGAGGCTAGCAGAATTATGCTTTTGGTAGATGGTGTAAAAATGAATAATGCCATATATCGATCAGGTCATCTTCAAAATTCAATTACACTTAATAGAGCAGCCATAGATCGAGTAGAAGTAATCCATGGTCCAGCTTCTTTACTATATGGATCCGATGCCTTAGGAGGGGCAATTCACTTCCATACCAAGTCACCCAAACTGGCTTCCAAAGAAGAGCGAATAACCATAAATGGAGCCATTTCATCAGCACTAAATTCAGTAAACCAAGGTATTAGTTTATCGAGTAGCACAACTATTGCCGGAAAACGCTGGGCAAGTATAAGTATCCTTTCTGCTAACCAATTTGGAGATTTACGCGCAGGCAGAAAGGGTATAGCAGATGCTCCATCCAACTGGAAAAGAAGCAGCTATCAGGACTTCGTCAATGGAACAGATACCTTAATCAATCGGTCAGCTGATGAGCATCATATTCAACTAGGCTCTGCTTACAATCAATTTGATATCCTTCAAAAATTCTATTTCAAGCCCAATAACCAAATGGATATCTGGCTGAACATGCAGTACTCTACTTCCTCCAATATCCCTAGATACGACCAGTTAAACGAATTCAATCAGGGTTCTCCCAATTTTGCTAGATGGGACTATGGGCCGCAAGTAAGAGGTCTTGCATCCTTGAAGATGCAATACAAAACAGCCCATAAGCTTTTCGATCAGAGTAGGATCAATCTGGCCGTTCAACAAATTGAAGAAAGTAGAATCGTTAGAAGATTTAATGCAGGAGATGAAACAACTAATACAGAAAATCTGCTTGTATACAGTCTAAATGCTGTCTTTCAAAAAAATTGGAAACAAAAGACTAGGAAGCAATTATTTTATGGAGTCGATGGTCAATTCAACGATTTAGACTCTGGTGGTAGCATTCAAAATATTTTTGGTCAGACACCTGCACCATTCCTCTCTAGATATCCATCAGGTACTGCCCAAAATATGCAGGCTGGCCTATTCACCACCTTTCAGATCAGTAATTTAACAGAAACTTCCAGCCTTCATTTAGGTATAAGAGGTAATCTACATCAAAGCAATTTATCCTTTGAAAATAATGCCGGTCTAACTTGGCCAAGCTCCTACACGGATGGATCCTTGCAAACAAAAAATCAATCTTTGGTTGGTTCCATTGGCTACCAGAAGCAATTATCAAAATCGTTTCAAACTACCCTATCTGTAAGTAATGCTTACCGAGCGCCTAATATTGATGATCTCGCCAAAATTAGAGTGAAAGGTGATTTTGTAAATATCCCCAATCCGAACATCAAACCTGAACGCACTACAGCTATAGAATGGGGGGTAAATTATACAGGGACTAACACCGAAATAAAGCATCAAGTCTTTTACAATATTGTCAATGATTTACTCGTGAGGAGAATCAGTGACCAAATTGTAGTAGATGGATTTACCAGTCTCATTAATGAGAATACTACACAAGGATTTATTGCTGGCTCATCGGCTTATCTACACCAAGATTTAGGTAAACAGTTTAGTCTAGATGTCAATTATTCCTATACCCTAGGCCGTACTTTTTTCCAACAATCGAATCCTGAGATAGATACCGTGGTAGCCATGGGACATATACCCCCATTCTTCGGTTCAGCTGCCCTAACATGGGCTAATCAGGCACTTGAAATGAAACTAAGTTGGCGATTCAATGGTCGGAAAGCACTAAGAGATTATGAGGTGGTGGACATTATTACTGAAGGGAATGGAGAGCAAGTTATCATAAGAGCAGGTTCATCAGATAATTTAGAATTCGGCAATGCATTCGAATCTGCTTCTGGACTTGTATTTCAGGACCTTCCAGCCTGGCAAGTATTTGATTTACACTGGCTGTATAAACAAGAAAATAGAACCTTCTTTTTATCTATTGAAAATCTCTTAGACCAACACTATCGCACCTTTTCCTCTGGGATTAGTGCTCCAGGTCGAAACTTCAATCTGGGTATAATCATCAACTATTAATAACTTTGATATGTTATTATATCCTAAATCTTATGGGATTTAGCTTATAAACTTCTAATTTTACGATGTAAACTAAAAAACGTCGAGTTAGCTTAATAAAACACCTGAATCACAGAGGTTTCTAAAACTTACTCGACGTTTTTATTTTTTAGTTCTACCAAATAAAATACCAAATTTATGAAAGAACTCGGTAACAAAACACCCGATGCAAATCTTTCTGACGCAGGAATAGAGGCCTGCAAAACAGCTTATTGGAATTTAAGTCCTGAAGATTTAGTTCAACATGCTTTGGACAAAGGAATGGGAAAGCTTTCTAACAAAGGAGCTTTAGTCATCAATACAGGAAAATTCACAGGACGTTCCCCTAAAGATAGATTTATCGTAAAGGATGCCTACACAACAGATGTAGTAGATTGGAATTATATCAACTTCCCATTCGATACGAATAACTATCAGAATCTTAAAAACAAATTAATTGCTTACTTAGAAGATAAGGATATCTATGTTCGAGATGCTTATGCTTGTGCTGACGAACATTATCAACTCAACATTCGAGTGATCAATGAATATCCTTGGTCGAATCAGTTCGCTAGCAATATGTTCCTTCGCCCAACGGAAGAGCAACTCCAGCAATTCAGTCCTGACTGGACTATTTTGAATGCGCCTGGATTCCATGCCGATCCTGAAATTGATGGAACGCGACAATCGAATTTTGCAATTGTCAACTTTTCAGAAAAAACGATTATTATCGGTGGAACTGGATATACCGGAGAAATCAAAAAAGGTATTTTCTCTGTATTGAATTGTGTACTTCCGCACGAACACGGCGTACTTTCTATGCACTGTTCTGCGAATGAAGGGAAAGATGGAGATACCGCTATTTTCTTTGGACTTTCTGGAACAGGAAAAACAACCCTTTCAGCTGATCCAAATAGAGGCTTAATTGGAGATGATGAACACGGTTGGTCTGAGAATGGGGTTTTCAACTTTGAGGGTGGATGTTATGCAAAGACTATTGATCTAACACCAGAAAAAGAGCCAGATATTTATGCTGCTATCAAGCCTGGTGCTATTTTGGAAAACATAGGATTTGAAGCAGATGGAAAAACACCTAATTTTGAAGATGATACCATCACTCAAAACACACGTGTATCCTACCCTATCGATCATATTTCAAATGCACTAAATCCGTCCAAGGGAGGTCATCCTAAGAATATATTTTTCTTGACTTGTGATGCTTTTGGAGTATTACCTCCAATCTCAAAATTGACTAAAGGTCAAGCTATGTATCACTTTATTTCCGGATACACAGCAAAAGTAGCTGGTACAGAAGAGGGTGTAACGGAGCCACAAACAACCTTCTCTGCTTGCTTTGGTGCGCCATTCTTACCACTTCACCCAACGAAATATGCTGAAATGCTCGGTGAAAAAATGAATGAGCATCAGGTGAATATTTGGTTAGTCAACACAGGTTGGACTGGTGGATCATACGGAGTGGGTAATAGAATGAAATTAAAATACACCCGAGCGATGATCACTGCAGCTCTTGAAGGAGTATTGGCGAATCAATCGTACGAAACACAAGATATTTTTGGCTTACAGATTCCTACTACCTGTCCAAATGTTCCGGATGAATTATTAAATCCAAGAAATACTTGGACTGACAAGGATGCTTACGATAATAAAGCAAATGAGTTAGCTGCTGCTTTTGTAGATAATTTCGAGCAATTTGCTGCTAAAGCAAATGCTGAAATTATGGAAGCTGCGCCTCGTGTGAAGATCCTGTAAGTTCAATTATTGGACTAATACTAAAAAAGGATGCCCAAGGGTATCCTTTTTTATTTTACAATCACTTACAAATTAAGCCTTAAGGCAGTATCTTTGCCGCATGGTAACAGACATCGTGAAGACGGACATCAGGAAATTGAGTAAAGCAGACTTAATCCTGGCATTGGAGGAAATGGGCGAAAAGAAATTTCGCGCCAAACAAATCTATCAATGGCTGTGGGAAAAAGGGGCACACCAATTTGAAGAAATGACCAACCTCTCCAAAGACTTAAGGAATAAGCTCAATACACACTTCACCATTCTTCCTATCGAACTGGATAAAATGCAAAAAAGTACAGACGGTACGATCAAATCCAGATTCAAACTACACGATGGCCATCTAATCGAATCCGTTCTTATTCCAGTACCTAATGATAATCGATATACCGTTTGTGTATCTTCTCAGGTAGGTTGTTCCCTGACTTGTAAGTTTTGTGCTACAGGTAGAATGAAACGGCTTCGCAATCTTGATGCGGCAGAGATATATGACCAAGTTTTATTGGTCAATAAACAAGCGGAGGAACACTTTGGGCATCCACTGACCAATATTGTATACATGGGTATGGGCGAACCACTCTTAGCATATAAAAATGTGTTGGAATCTGTGGAAAAAATCTCCTCGCCAGAAGGTTTAGGTATGTCTCCTAAACGAATCACGGTAAGTACAGCAGGTATTGCTAAGATGATCAAAAAACTAGCCGATGATCAAGTGAAATTCAACTTGGCGCTGTCCTTACATGCTGCAGATGATGCTAAGCGAGACGAAATCATGCCTATTAATGAGCAAAATAACCTAGACATCCTAATGGATAGCCTACAATATTTTCATACCAATACAGGTAATAAAATTAGCTACGAGTACATCTCCTTTCAGAATTACAACGACAGTATAGAGGATGCAAAAAACCTAGCCAAGCTTTGTTCCAACTTCCCCGTTAAAATCAATATCATCGAATACAATCCAATAGATGGATCTGAATTCTCTAGATCCGATGCCAAAAAAGTAGATGCATTTGCAGCTTATTTGAGAAGGAAAGGCATCATGGTAACGGTTAGAAAATCCCGAGGCAGAGACATTGATGCTGCTTGTGGACAATTGGCCAATAAGGAATAAAAAAGTCCCGAGTGAAATACTCGGGACTTTTTTATTAAATGCTAAACTGTGCCAAATCTTGGAAGCGCTTAACACGTCGCTGTACCTCATCCTGACCTAATTCAGCTAGTCGTTCAATACCGAATTTTTCAACGGTAAATGACGCCATTGCAGAACCATAAATAATAGCCGACTTCATTTTTTCAAAGTCGATATCTCCACCCTGTGCCAGATAGCCTGTGAAACCACCTGCAAATGTATCCCCTGCACCAGTTGGATCATAAACCATTTCTAAAGGAAGTGCCGGAGCTGAAAATATACGATCTCCGTGGAATAATAGGGCACCATGCTCTCCTTTCTTAATCACTAAATACTCTGGCCCCATGGTAAGAATCTTTCTTGCTGCAGTAACTAAGGAATATTCTTTAGATAATTGACGAGCTTCCTCATCATTGATCATCAATACATCCACCTTTTTGATGACTTCTAGTAATTCATCCCAAGCCACATCCATCCAAAAGTTCATCGTATCCATGATAGTCAGGGCAGGCTTAGATTCTAATTGCTCCAATACACGCATTTGAACAGCTGGAGTCAAATTACCCAACATTAAATGAGATGGATTCTTGTAAGATGCTGGTAAAACTGGATCGAATTCAGCCAATACATTCAACTGGGTATCTAAAGTATCTCTTGAATTCATATTATTGTGGTACTTACCAGCCCAGAAGAATGATTTTTCTCCAGACTTTACTTGAAGACCTTCCAAATCAATCCCTCTCGTTTTCATATCATCTAATACCGTAGTTGGAAAATCATCTCCAATTACAGAAACTACATTCACTCGGTCTACAAAATAAGAAGCAGATAAGCCAATAAAGGTAGCTGCACCACCTACAATTTTATCAGCCTTCCCGAATGGAGTTTCAATAGAATCAAAGGCCACAGTACCAACAGTTAATAAGCTCATATCAATTTTATATCGTTAATTTGATCAACAAAGTTGATTTACAAAGATTTGCAAAAATAACAATTTGACTCTTTTATCTTTTTTAATTTTTAAATAAATTTTTTTTTGCAATTATTGCTCGATTAGTATAAATTTGCATCGCTTTACAAACAAAGTAAACGCCTCAGTAGCTCAGCTGGTTAGAGCGGCGGACTGTTAATCCGTAGGTCGTAGGTTCGAGCCCTACCTGAGGCGCACTTTTTTTAAGGCAATGGTTTTGCCTCAGTAGCTCAGCTGGTTAGAGCGGCGGACTGTTAATCCGTAGGTCGTAGGTTCGAGCCCTACCTGAGGCGCCAAAAAAAAGGCTTTCCAACATTGGAAAGCCTTTTATATTTTACTTCACTTCTTGCAGTAATAAGTCTACTGCCTTGGCTAATTGCTCATCATTCCCTTTAACTTTAGAATCAGGCTGATTATAAATAATCACATCTGGAACAGCAGGTCCGTGTTCCATGTTCTCCCCTGTTGCTTTTACATACCATGCTCTAAATGGCATACGTACATAGGAGCCATCAATTAAGCCTTGGCCACCTGTTGAGATTACAGCTCCAAAAGTTGGAACACCTACCAACTTACCGTGCCCCAAAGTCTTAAAGGCATGAGAGAAAATCTCTGCATTCGAATAGGAGTTTTGATTACAAAGCGCTATCGATGGCTTGGTCCAACTAGATAGCGGTAAACGTTCTCCATATGGATAATGCTCTCGGAATTTTTTATTCTCCTTATCCAGATCAGCTGCAGCACCTCTTGGCACCGTGTAAGAGTGTTGTCTAACATTTAATACAGCCATCATCATATCCGTGGTCCAACCACCTCCATTATATCTTACATCAATCACCACTCCTTCTTTACCATATCCAGAAGCCATCAGTTCTCTTTCAAAATTTTCAAAACTTGGCCAATTCATTCCTCGGATGTGGATGTATCCCAATTTCCCATCCGAATATTTATCAGTAAGCGCTCTACGCTCCGCTACCCAAGCATCATACAATACAGTGGATAATGTACTTTGCGGGGTTATAATCACCTCTCTACTATTACCGTCGCTGGACAATACATCCAACAAAACTTGGGTATTGGCTGTACCTTCTAATGCTTTGTATACATTTCGACCTTGGTTGACTGCCTCTCCATTAATAGCTAATATCTGATCGCCCACATTCAATTTGCTCTCTACTTTATCTGCCGGACTACCTGGCACGATTGCTTGAACCAGATATCCATTGTCCGTTCCTTTGAGTTGAGCTCCTATTAAACCGGTTCGTTCGCGTTGCGTTTCTTCTGGATTAGATCCATACATACCCATATGTGACGCATCTAATTGGCCTATCATCTCATTGAATTGTAGTCTAAATTCTTGCGCAGTAGAAGCGGCCAAAGCTCTTGGACGATATTTTGCTCTTAAGGCCTCGAAGTCTTGACCATGGAATTTTGGATCATAAAATCCTGCATTTAATGCTCTCCAACCTTCATCGAAAATTTGAGCGCGTTCTACTTCCCTTAAAACTTCCATTTTAGCAGTAAAACTGATCTTATCGCCTTTACCTTTTACATCAGCTTTATAGATATTTCCTCTACTGATGTAATAATATTTCTTAGATGCTGGATCATAACTTAGAGCATATAGATTGACTTTACTTTTTAGCGTTTTGAGTTCAGAACCATCCCATTTTACCGACATCAAGTTCTGATCACCACCGGCACCTGTACGTCCACCGCCATTAGTGGTAAATAAGAATGTTTCTCCATCTGCTGCAATAGTCAGATTACGCTCATTACCTGCTAAACGAGTAACCTGAACCAGTCTTCTGTAAATATTATCCGTGTCTATATCTACAATAACTGAATCTTTTTTACCCTTCTTAGGGGCTTCTTGTAAATCCCAATCCGTTCTAGACCTTTCCCAATCGTTCTGTTTCAACCAAACAAACCAAATATCTGAATCGCCATTATTACGAATAGATTCAAATCCTAACTTACTCCCATCTGGACTCCAAACCGGGTTAGAATCAGAACGTGGGTGCATCGAGACATTGATAGGTTCACCTGATCCATCTGCTTTCATAATGAAGATCTCCTCATTAAAATCTAAGTCATCCATGGAGAAAGCCAACCATTGCCCATCTGGGCTCCAAGACATCCCACCTGGAGTAGCCCAAGAGTCTAAAAGAACTTTTTCATTTGTAATACCTGTCGAGTCCGAAATATCAGCCACACTTAGTTTTCCTCTACCATCAAGCATAACGACTTGGCTTTTATCCGGAGATAAATCAAAATAAGCCATGTCGTTATCTGTATCTCTCCATTTTTCTACCGCTAACATATATGACTTCAATAAACTTGGCCTACTGGTATCTACTGAATGAGCCATGTATAAATCATAGTCTCCTCCTCTATCTGATAAGAATAGCATGGTTGAATCATTCAACCATTGCGCATTCTTCTCTCGATATGCACTTTGTGAAACATTCTTTGTTCTCTTATTTTCTTTATCATTTTCAAAAACAAAAACCTCTCCTCGAGTCGTAGCAGACATCTGTTTTCCATCTGGAGAAATAGCGTAAGCTCCAAGTCCATTTCTAAACGTCTTATGCTCATAACTATCATAACGACTATCAACAGGTAAGTTTAATGCAATCGCTTTACCTGTTCCCCCTTTGGACAAATCAATCAAACGAATTTCATCTGCAATTTCTACTATGGCTTGTTTACCATCCGGCGTAATATTGAAGTGGCGGATACCGTCTGCTTTGAAGGAACTCACTTGTTCTGGCTTTGCCCCTGCAGTTAAGCTGGTTTTATAGATATTATATCTACCTCCTCTTGCTGATACAAAGTATAAGGTTCCATCATTCGCGATTTCAGGGAAAATATCCTGCCCTTCATCGGTAGTGATTTGAGTGTAGGTTTGATCTTTGGTGTTATAAACCCAAATATCTCTATTGGCAGGACCTCTGTAAGCTTCTCGCTCGATTCTACAGGTTCCGCGTTCGAATGCTATATAGGTTCCATCTTTTGAAATAGATGGATTAAACCCTAGACCACTCATAAAAACCTCTGGACTAGCTTGGCCCTTTGCCAACTTTTGAATCTCAGCTTCACGTTCCACATGCACACCTAAACGCCTCGTATTAAAGAAGATATTCCCTTTCCGGTCATATTCACCTGCTACATCGTAAGTACTATGGAAAGTTAATCTTTGCACAGACCCATTAGCTTGAATCTCAAATAAGTCATTATTACCAAAACGAGCTCCAGTGAACAATACCTTCTCCCCATCTGGACTAAAACATGGTTGCGATTCATAAGCCTCATGAACGGTCAAACGCTTAGCATTACTGCCATCAATGTTAGCTGTCCAAATATCTCCTTGATAGGAAAATGTAATCATAGATGCGTCAGGAGCTATATCAGGAGTCCGAACCCAAACCTTTTGACCAAAGGCAGGAAGTGTACAACCTAATAACAATCCTAGCAAAATGGATTTAGATGTATTATACATAGTTCAATTTTGTAATGGTTATCTATTTCATATTACGCCTAAACTCGGCGTCTTTATTTACTCGTCCTGGATCTGGTCTAAGCAATACTTCTTCTCTCCTATCCATCGCTTCTTGACCAATGGGGTATCTTTTACCAAAAATAACTTTATAGGCCTCTAATGACATGGAGTCATTATGAATAACAGACTTACAATACTGATGTAAATGTAATTCTTGAAGCCAAAAGAAAGGTACCAATATTAGCACAAAAGCATATTGACTCCACTGTTTAGTCGTTGTCCATTGGATCCATGCAGCTAAGGGGAAAATTAATAGAGCCAAACTCTCCGTAAATGGCCGCATACTGAATCCTCCTCCATACCACCAACAACCCCAAGAACTTACTACGATAAATTGCAATACCGTATAGATCAGTATACCCCAAAAGCCAAATTTGAAATACCTTTTAAGCCAAAAAAATCCAAGTAATGCAAAGCCACAAAGGGGTGTATATATGAGCCAGCCTTTTCTAAAGGAGAATAGTACTTTTGCAAATAAGGGATCAGAGAAAAAGAAACGCTCATCTCCATAAGAGTCTATCCAATAACTACCCACCGATGCTTTATAGTATAGTAGTTGAGGCACAAAAACTACAAAAGCTAATCCCAAGGCCCCAAGTACAAATATTTTCTTTTCCCACAGTTCAGACAATCTATTTTGCCAAGATGCTCTATCAAAAACACCCCATAAAATTGGAATAATAAAAACCAAAGCATTCGGTATTCGAGTTAAAAGCACTAATCCAGCACAAACACCCATCCACAGAATATACTTGGATTGTTTCGTCCTTTGAAAGGCATCAGATATAAACACTATCAAGGAAAAAATAAAAAAGGAATAACCATGGGACATCAAGGGTTCATGCGTACTATAAAAAATCAAATTCGTCCCTAGACCAACTATGGCAAGGCTCCAGAACACCACCCATGATGAGAAGTATCGGCTTAACACCCGCCGCAACAATAATAATCCAACGGTAATGTAAAACAATACGGAAATAAACACCGCCCGCCGATATGGTTTGGTAAACCCATTTTGCGCGTCACCGTTCCAAGCCGCTATAACGTGACCAACAGCAAAAAAAGGCGCCTGAAGTATAGCCACTCCAACCGGATATTTATTAAAGGCTTGCCCATTTATTTCTTTGACAAATTGTCCAGATTGCATACCATGCTCATCGAAAAACTGGAAAGTCCAATCTTGCTCATACAAAAACATGGCGGGCAGATAAGAATAATACCCTGCCTGGTCGTACTGAAAATAATGTACCCTGCGGTCAACAGCCTGCTGATTTTTCACCATTTGAAAGGCAAAAATCACAAAAAGCAAGGGCGCCAATAAAGTCAGATAATGTTTTGACATGTAGGTTTGTATTAATATTCTAAAAATAGACAATCCAAAATAACTTCATGAGCAAAGCAGGTTAAAATCGCGTTTATGGGTGCACATTCTGTTAATAATAGACTAATTATTCTTGAATAGACTATATATTAATTAGACAATATTTAAAGTAAATGGCTTTTCACTATATAAAAACTAAAGAAAAGAAGTATTACTTTAAATATTTTTCAAGTTTTTGCCATTATTATTAAATTTGTAGAGTGAATGTAAATAATCACGATATGCTAGTTAGTAAAAAACCTGTCGTTGTAAAGGGCAGACATACATCCATTTTAGAGACTGTAGGTAACACCCCGCTTGTTCGCTTGAACAGGATTTGCAAGGATCTTCCTTGTACGGTTTATGCAAAGATTGAGTCTTTCAATCCTGGTCTTAGTGCAAAGGATCGTATTGCTATCCACTGTATAGAAGAGGCAGAACGCAAAGGTTTACTTAAACCTGGAGGCACAGTGATAGAGTCCACTTCTGGAAATACTGGTTTTAGTGTTGCCATGGTATGTGCTGTAAAAGGGTACAAATGTATTCTTACAGCTCCTGAGAAAATTTCCATGGAAAAAAGACAGGCACTAAAAGCAATTGGTGCAGAATTGTTGATCTCTCCAACACATTTAAAGGCTGAAGATCCTAATTCATACTATTCTGTTGCTAAAAGATTGGAGAAAGAGATTGAAAATTCATACTACATCAATCAATACTATAATACAGATAATTACAAGGCACATTACGCAAGTACTGGTCCTGAGATTTGGAATCAAACACAAGGTCAAGTAACGCATTACATTGCTGCTTGTGGAACTGGTGGTACACTAACTGGTACCGGTTCATACCTTAAAGATCAAAATCCGACCATCCAAGTTATTGGCGTTGATGCGTACGGTTCGGTGTTAAAGAAATACCACGAAACAGGTGAATTCGATCCGAATGAAATCTATTCTTATAAATTAGAAGCGGTTGGAAAAAATATTATTCCAGACAATGTATTATTCGACCGAGTAGACGAATTCGTAAAAGTAACTGATGCAGAGGCTGCCCATATGGCAAGAAGACTAGCGGCAGAAGAAGGTATTCTGGTTGGTTATTCTGCTGGTGCCGCCCTACAAGGCCTAATGCAATGTGCCGATCAATACCAAGAAGACGACGTTGTAGTAGTCCTATTTTCTGATCATGGAAGTAAATACTTCGGCAAGATTTTCAACGATGATTGGATGAAAGAACAAGGATTTATCTAAAAAAATAAAAAGCACCTCACAGCAGGTGCTTTTTTATTATATTGCTTTTAGCTTTCCAAATAAAATTACGGTTCCTGTCACAGGAATGTATGTTTCGAGTAAATTAAACTTCTTGCAAGTTTAGTTTCTTGAATAATTAATTATTTTTACGCTTAAATTTGTGAGGTAGAAGGATCTACTACATTGATAATTACCAAAATAAAACATCCTGCGCACTTATAATCAATTGAAAAAACGTGCCAGGTCACTAATTTATTTGCTATGGATTTGTTTGAAAAGATTAGGAAAAATAGAGGGCCATTAGGCAGATTTGCAGAAATCGCAGAAGGATATTACATTTTCCCTAAACTAGAGGGAGAGTTATCTAACCGCATGTACTTCAATGGGAAAGAAGTAGTTTGTTGGAGTATCAACAACTACCTAGGTTTAGGGAACCACCCAGAAGTAAGAAAAGTAGATGCTGAAGCCGCTGCAGATTACGGAATTGCTTACCCAATGGGTGCGCGAATGATGTCCGGTAATACTGATCTACATGGAGAGTTAGAAAAGCAATTAGCTGAATTCGTAAAGAAAGAAACAGCTGTATTAGTCAACTTTGGATACCAAGGTATCATGTCTGCTATTGACGCGCTTCTTGATCGTCAAGATGTAGTAGTTTATGATGCAGAAAGTCATGCATGTATTGTTGACGGTGTACGTATGCACCACGGAAAGCGTTTCGCTTTTGACCACAACAATATGGAAAGCCTAGAGAAAAACCTAGAGCGTGCTACTGCTATGATTGAGAAAACTGGCGGTTCTATTCTAGTGATTTCAGAAGGTGTATTCGGTATGCGTGGAGACCAAGGGAAATTGAAAGAAATCGTTGCCTTAAAAGATAAGTTCGAATTCAGATTATTAGTTGATGATGCACACGGATTCGGTACACTTGGTGAGACAGGTGCTGGAGCAGGTGAAGAGCAAGGTGTTCAAGATGAAATTGACATCTACTTCTCTACTTTTGCAAAATCAATGGCTAGCTTCGGAGCATTCCTTGCTGGTGATAAAAATGTAATTGAATTCTTGAAATACAACATGCGTTCACAAATGTTTGCCAAATCACTAGCTATGCCAGTGGTTAAAGGAAACATCAAGCGTTTAGAAATGCTTAGAACGCAACCTGAATTCAAAAACAACCTTTGGAGAAATGTAAATGCTTTACAATCTTCTTTGAAGGCAGAAGGCTTCGACATTGGTGTAACCAATTCTTGTGTAACACCAGTATACTTAGAAGGAGATGAAATCTATGCAATGGCATTGGTTAAAGATCTTCGTGAAAACCACGGCATATTCTGTTCCATCGTAACATATCCAGTTATTCCTAAGGGAATGATTCTACTTCGTTTGATTCCTACAGCGGTACACAACCAAGAGGATATCGATAGAACGATTGTCGCATTTAAAGATATTAAGCAAAAGCTTGAGTCTGGAGCATACGATCACGTTTTGCACAGAGGATAAGCCTTTTTGATTATATAGATAACTAAAGCGATACCTTGCGTATCGCTTTTTCAATTTTATACCTTATGAGTTTACCATTAATCTCCGGAATCCAACAAATGGGAATTGGGATCCCAAATGTTCAAGAAGCCTTTGATTGGTACAGAAAGACCCTCAAAATAGACATCAAGATGTTTGAAGAGGCAGCCGAAGCAAAACTCATGCTTCCTTACACTGCTAATAAGCCTCAGTCTAGACATGCCATTCTAGCCCTAAGTGGTCAAGGTGGTGGAGGACTTGAAATATGGCAGTATGTAGGCAGAACGCCTCAGCCTGCGGCCTTCGATATTCAACTAGGTGATTTAGGATTAAACATCAATAAGTTCAAGTGTCATAATGCAGATGCTGCCTATGAAGATCTAAAACAACAAGGTGTAGAGCTATTAGGACAAGTACATACGAATCCTGCTGGCGCAAAACATTTCTTCGCTAAAGATCCATATGGTAATATTTTTGAAGCGGTAGAATCGACCAATTGGTTTAGAAAAATTGGAGATCATTTCGGTGGGGTGTATGGCTGTATTATTGGAGTTAGTGATATGGAAAAATCACTAACCTTCTACAAAGAAATTTTAGGCTACGACCAAATACTCAGTGATGACACCGAGCAGTTCCAAGATTTTGAAGCACTACCTGCAGGGGAGCAAAAATACCGCAGAGTAATTCTTGCCCACAGTCAGAATAGACAAGGTCCTTTCTCTAGAATGCTTGGTCAGTCTCAAATAGAATTAGTCCAAGCATTGGACAGAAAACCAAACTTTATTTTCAAGGACAGACTTTGGGGTGATCTCGGCTATATTCATCTTTGCTTTGATATAAAGGGTATGCCAGAACTTCGAGATAAATGTGCAAAACTTGGACACCCATTCACTGTGGATAGTTCGGCAGCTATGGACTCTTTTGACATGGGTGAAGCTGCAGGTAATTTTGCCTATATCGAAGATCCTGATGGAGCACTCATCGAATTTGTGGAGACACACAAGATTCCTGTAGTCAAAAAAATAGGATGGTATATTGATCTAAGAAAAAGATTACCATCAAAAGCTCTACCAGATTGGATGCTCAAAATGCTTTCATTCAATCGGGTTAAAAATTAAAAGTTGGCCCTTTGTGGCCAACTTTTTTTATTTTATTTCCAACCCTTTGTCAAAGACCATCGTCTATAGTTTGAATATTGCGGTATGATATTTAATGAACAAAGTACTTTAGAGGACCTTATTGTAGGTTGCGTGCGCCAAGAGCGTTTGGCGCAGAAATACCTGTACCAAAAACTCTATAGTCCAATGTTCGCGATAGCTATACGCTATTCTACAGACGAAGATCAAGCAGCGCACATCTTAAATGCAGGCTTTCTAAAAGTTTTTACCAAAATAGATAGCTATAGTCAATCTGGAAGTTTTCCAGCTTGGGTAAAAAGGATCATTGTCAATACCGCCTTAGATGAAATCAGACGAAACAATAAACACAAAAACAATCTACAAATTGAAGAAGTCCAAGAACCCGCTTTAACAGATTCAATCATAGATCAACTTAAAGCCGAGGACCTCCTAAAAACAATCCAACAACTCCCCGAAATGACACGTATCGTGTTTAACATGTATGCCGTCGAAGGATATAAACACCAAGAAATAGCGGAAAAATTATCTATTCCCGTAGGCACGTCCAAATGGCATGTCTCGACTGGAAGAAAGTTATTAAAAGAAAAATTAGCCCATTATCTGAAAGAAACACAAAGGTGATGAAGCAAGGAAAAAATACACATATCGAGCGTAAACTTTCAGAGCTGGATTTTCCCTTCTCTGAAACCAACTGGGATGCTATGGAAGCCCTATTGGATCAGGAGGATAATAAAGGTACTGGTGGTCTATCTCCGTCAGGTAAAGAGAGCATTCCTAATGGTATATTTAAATCCTTAGGAATAATTACAGTTTTATTAGTAGCCACATTAGGGTCTGTTAGTCAAAACGAGCAAATGGGCTACCTGCCACTTGAGCAAGAAGCTCCCACAACCACTACAGAACATACAAGTGAGGTTTCAATAAAACCTCCAACCGAACCGAAGTCAACACTTGGAGCTAATGACCATACATCAATCGAACTTAATCAATCAAACCAACCACTTTTAACTGGATTCGAAAAAAGTAAATCAGCAAAAGTATATACCAGTATTCCACCTATATCGCCAAAGCTAACAATACCGGAACCCAACATACTGTTTAATCAACATAGAATAATAGCTACTATAGATAGGCCCATAGAAATGCTTGAGACCACACAGGTTTTTCCTATCCAAAACCCTATACAGGCATCAGTTAAGTATCCATGGGAAGTTCAGATAGGAGGAGGACTAGCCTTGAACTTGAATGAACAACTGTTCAACCAAAGTCTATTATTCAGAAACTTGACTTTAGATTTCAATAAGAATAAATCGGACAAATGGTCTTTAGGAATCAACTACAAGTTTTCTTGGTACAGTAACAACTCCTTATTTAATGATTTTGCATTAGCAGATGCTCAAGAAATAAATGTAACAGCAAATTATTCTGAACAATACAATCTAGGTGATTGGATTTACTCTAGATATGGTGGAAGCTTTAGTTCTACTGCCTGGTTTGATTCTAATGTTGATGTGCGTGATAATATATTTAGTCATCGAATTGGGCTTAACGCCATGTACAAGTATCACCCAAAATGGAATTTATCTGCAGGTCTCCTTTATGAAAACATCGATGTATACAAGCTTCATAAATTCCACCAAGCAGGACTTCAAATGGGTCTTAATTATGCACTTAGTCCAAAATGGACTATCACGCTGGAAACAGAACAAAAAGCCATGCTGAATTCAATAGCTCCAACCTTTAAGTACCACTCCAACTATGCATTGGGACTTAAGTTTAGGATAAAATAAGTTAGCAAGGATTTGGTCAATATCCACTGAAATGGTTTTGCACTCCAAAGATTTGATTATTTTTGGGGCAGAATAAAATTTGATTCATGCAGTCCGTTAGCCAATTCAAAGAAGCCATTTTAGAAGGAATTCCAGCAGTTTTACCTGCAGCAAAACCTCTTGACCCTAGCGTTAGTCATGCACCTAGGAGGGTAATTAAAGACGTACTTAGTCTAAAAGAAAGAAAATTAGCACTCGCTAATGCCTTACGATATTTCCCCCAAGAGCAACACGAGGAATTGGCTCCAGAATTTATGGATGAGCTGGATCGATACGGTAGAATCTATATGTACCGATTGAGACCTGATTATCTTATGGCTGCTCGTCCCATTGAAGACTATCCAGCTAAAAGTAAGCAAGCGGCGTCTATCATGCTTATGATCCAAAACAATCTGGATTATACCGTTGCAAAACACCCACATGAACTGATTACCTACGGGGGTAACGGAGCTGTCTTTCAAAATTGGGCCCAATATCGCCTATGCATGAAATACCTGGCTGAAATGACAGACGAACAAACCCTTGTACTATACTCTGGCCACCCCATGGGACTATTCCCTTCGCATAAAGATGCGCCTAGAGTAGTGGTTACAAACGGCATGATGATTCCTAACTATTCTAAAAAAGAAGATTGGAATAAATACAATGCACTTGGTGTAACTTCCTATGGGCAGATGACAGCAGGTTCATTTATGTATATTGGTCCTCAGGGTATCGTGCATGGCACCACCATCACCTTGCTGAATGCAGGTAGAAAAATGGGGCTTGGGCAAGATAATCTAGCTGGAGTAGCTTTTGTTACCTCTGGATTAGGTGGTATGTCTGGCGCTCAAGCACTGGCAGCAGTTATTACTGGAGCTGTAGGAGTAATTGCAGAGACGGACGGCGATGCGGTACAACAGAGAATTACAGACGGATACATCCAAAAAGAAAATGTCTATCAAGATGCTGATGCCATCACCGACAGAATTCTAGAATGTAAAGTCAATAAAGAAGCTATTGCACTAATTTACCACGGTAATATTGTGGAGCTTTGGGAAAAATTCGTCGAAAGAGGAGTCAAAATTGAGTTGGGATCGGATCAAACTTCCCTGCATAATATTAACGACTTAGGTTATACTCCTATCGGATTTACCTTTGAAGAAGCGGAAGCATTGATGAATGAGAATCCTATTCGATTCATGTCAGAGGTTAGAGATACGCTTAAGCGACATGTAAATGCCGTAAATGCACTAGTCGAAAAAGGCATGTACTTTTGGGATTATGGAAATGCCTTTCTTAAAGAAGCGGGCGAAGCAGGGGCAGATATATGGAAAAACAAAGAAGAAGGTATCTTCAAATACCCTTCCTATGTTGAAGATATCATGGGGCCGATGTGCTTTGATTATGGCTTCGGTCCTTTCCGTTGGGTATGTACTTCTGGACTAAAAGAGGATTTAGATACTACAGACAAAATAGCTGCGGCAGTATTAAAGGACATGCTAAAGCATGCACCATCAGAAATTCAAGGGCAAATGCAGGACAACATCACCTGGATAGAGGCAGCTGACCAAAATATTCCTGTAGTAGGGTCCAAATCAAGAATCTTATATGCAGATGCAGAAGGCCGAATTAAAATTGCAAAAGCTTTCAACGATGCTATTGCAGACGGTAGGCTTAAAGGACCAGTAGTATTAGGTAGGGACCACCACGATGTATCTGGTACAGACTCCCCATTCAGAGAGACTTCCAATATCTATGATGGCTCTAGGTTTACTGCAGATATGGCTATTCATAATGTCATTGGAGATAGCTTTAGAGGAGCGACTTGGGTTTCCATCCACAATGGTGGAGGCGTAGGTTGGGGTGAGGTCATCAATGGTGGTTTTGGTATGCTTATAGATGGTAGCTCAGATAGTGAACGTCGATTAAAGTCCATGTTATATTGGGATGTCAATAACGGTATTGCTAGAAGAAGTTGGGCTAGAAATGAAGAGGCCATTTTCGCTATCAAACGTGCTATGGACCAAAATCCGAATTTAAAAGTAACTATACCGAATCTAACCGATGAAGATCTATTAGATAAAACAGTAAAATAAAAAAGAGGAAGCATTTAAGCTTCCTCTTTTTTTCTATTTCATAGCTAGGATAATATACTGATAATCCAAGGAGCAATCATCCGAGCGTTGTATGGTGAATCCAGCTTCAATTAACTCATTCTCGACTTGATAAAGCGGCAAGCGTTCACTAGCAAGCGGTTTGTCTAAACCAATTCGCTTTTTCTTAAAATCAACTATAACAAGCCGATCATTAGGTTCTAAAACATCCAGCAATTGTTTCAGGTAGGCCACCCTATTTTCAATGTAAATGTAGGTATTCACCAACAAGACAACATCCGCTTCACCTGTTTTTAATCCAGGAGATTCAGGCGTCGTTAAGCGTGTTTCCAATCGATCCTGAAATTTCTCTGGCACCTTTGATGCTTTGAGCTCGTCTATAGTTTGCAATAAGGATTCATCAATTTCAATAGCAATTACTCGCTTGGCCTTTTCTGCTAATCTGAAGGAGAAATATCCTACTCCAGCACCAATATCTGCGATAGTTTTATCTTGTAAATCACCTAATAATTCTATCACTAGATTAGGCTTTTGCCAAACTTGACGACTCTGAACGCCATTTGCCGCAGAGCCTTCGTAAGTAATCTCTGAACTTGTTTCAGGTTCTTGAGTTTCACTAACTTCCTCTGTACATGATGTACCTAGTACAATCACCCAACAAGTCATCCAAAAAATCCAAAAGTTCTTCATAATAGTGTTTAATATTTAGCCATTACTGACTTACACCACTCCATAACCAAATTCTTTTGGTCATCCGTAAGTTTAGCCTCACTATGCAACCAAGTGTAAGACTTCAAAGGCATTTCTCCTTCTTCTAATTCCTCTATACACTCTTCTAGTTTATGCTTTCTTTTACCGGGTGAGTATGATGCCCACTCGGAAAAATTCAAATGTTCCTTCCCATGGTCAATATGCCCTTGAATCCAGAAGTTTACTGGAGATATCTTAGCATAAGTTGGATAAGTCGTTTTGTTAGAATGACAATCATAGCAAGCTGATTCAATTATACTAGATACAGCTGGAGAAGCTACCTCAATATGTAATAAATCATTTGCCTCGACTATATCTCCATCATTAATAGCTGGAGAAAAAAACTGACTAATCACTAAGCCTATCAAAAGAACAGGTATTACAATCTTAAGCACTTTTTTTAGCATAGTTATTCGTTAACTTTTAATGTATAGATTGGTTAAAAACGATTCCATCTTCTTCCATACAGCGTATCCGCTGCCTTTATAATCGTTTATGATAATTGAAAATACAATAGGTTTTTCATTTTTGGTGTAGAAATGACCAGTTAAAGATCGAATACCGCGCATACTTCCCGTTTTTGCTGTTAAACGCATGGCATCAGGTGTATCTTTAAACACCTTGCTCAAGGTTCCTCTAACACCTGTCTGTGGCAAAGTTTGATAAAACCAAGCTCCAGTGGATTCATTTGTCAGTGCTGCATACAATACATCAGCTAACAAGCCAGCACTTATTCGATTAGCTCTAGATAAACCTGATCCATCTTCCATATTGAATGAAGTCTGATAACCATGTTCCGAAAAATAGGTCCGCAAATATTGAACACCCTCAGCCCTACTACCAGAACCAGCCTCCAGTTTTCCTAATGTCATCAAGAAGGTTTCGCAAAACATATTGTCAGACTCCAGATTAGCGTACTCTACTAAATGTGCCAATGTTGGAGACTGATGCACATATAAAAGTGTTTTATCAGAAGATGGTATATCATAATTCAATACACCTTCGCCTACATCCACTGCAATTCCAGCCTGGTTCAGCTGTCCACAGAAGTGTTTAGCATAAAAAGAAGCTGGATCAGGTATAGAACCTTTGATCGTAAAAATCCCAGAACCTGAGGGTATCGTACCCTTAATCAATTTATCCCATTCGCCAGGACCTCCATAGATATAGGCGTTGTCACCAGAATTAGCTCCTGCACAACTCAACTGATTGGTGAAAGTCAAGCCATCAATAACAGGCCTTGTACCTTGGATACTTGGACGTTGACCCTTTGCCTTTTGCAAAAAATCTAGGTAATATAGATTTTGATGAATATTAAAACCCCATGTTCCTGCACCATAATAATTTCCAACATCGGATTTACTCCAACTAGATGGAATAACTGAGCCAGAAAAATATTGAGGATCTACAAGAACAGAACCGCTGATCTTTTTTATTCCCGCACGTTCAATAACTCCAACGAGTAAATGATCCAATGCTTGCAGAGATAAAGCACCAGCTACATCAGAACCTAAACTGGGATCTCCTCCACCCCTTATGATTAAATTTCCGTCTAAAACTCCATCAGCATTAATGGAGCCAGTATATTCTAAATAAGTCTGATAGCGGTAGTCCGCCCCTAATGTTGCGAGTATGGTGGAAGTAACTAGCAACTTATGTGAAGAAGCAGGAATTAAGTTGACATCAGCATTATGATCCAATAGCACTTTCCCTGTTTCTTCCTCATAAAAAATCAAACTGACCGATGCAGATCGAATAGCAGGATCTTCTAAAAAACGTTGAAGACTGGCCCGATCAAGGTCTTGACCAAATACACTAGGAACAAGTAGCCAAAACCATAAAAACATAGTCAGTTTACCTTTTATCATCTACCGTGTTATTTTACTGGAAGAACCTTTGCTGTCGCTTCTCCAAAACCAATACGAACACCATCTTTTTCACAGTAACCCTTCATGCGAACAGTATCGCCATCATGAATGAACTTCCGACTGCTTCCATCTGGCATCTCCACAGGCTTTGTGCCTTTCCATGCTATTTCTAACATAGAACCGAAAGAACCTGGTTCTGGGCCACTAATCGTTCCTGAAGCACAAACATCTCCAGTATTGATATTACAACCATTGACAGTGTGGTGCGCCAATTGTTGGGCCATATTCCAATACATGTATTTAAAGTTGGATTGGCAAACTTCTTTGCTTACTCCACTTTCCGTTTCTATTTCAACAGATAAATGAATATCATAATTCTTCTGTCCTGTATATTCTAAGTAAGGCAGCACAGGAGGATCTTGAACAGGTCCTTGCACTCTGAAAGGTTCTAGAGCATCCAAAGTAATAATCCAAGGTGCCATGGTTGAGGCAAAGTTTTTCCCCAAAAATGGTCCAAGTGGAACATACTCCCACTTTTGAATATCCCGAGCAGACCAATCATTAAACAAACTCAAACCAAAAATATGATCTTCTGCTGCTCCGGTACTAACCGTATCACCAAGTTCGGATGGTGTACCCACTATGAAGGCCATTTCTAACTCAAAATCTAATCGAGCAGATGGTCCGTATACAGGTGCATCAGCATCCAAAGGCATGGTTTGTCCCTTAGGTCGATGAATATCCTGGCCTGAAACAATTATTGAAGATGCACGACCATGGTATCCAACGGGAATGTGTTTCCAGTTGGGTAATAAGGCATTATTTGGATCTCTAAACATAGTACCCACATTTCGAGCATGCTCCATACTAGAGTAAAAATCAGTATAGTCCCCCACTTGAACCGGTAATAGCATGTCTACCTTTTCAATAGGATGTAAAAAATGCCAGGACTGCTCTTCAAGAGCCTCATTACCTTTTGATAATAATTCTACAATGCGTTTCCTGAATGCACTAGTCTTTGTTTTACCAAGTGCCATAAGGGGATTCAGAGTGGCTGATCGAAAAACTTCAATGGGCATATCTAGATCATCAAATAGACTCATATCCGCCAATACTGCTAGGTCTACAACGTATTCTCCTATTGCAGTACAAATTCTAGGTTTGGGATTACTCTTCGTTTGAAATACCCCAAATGGAATATTTTGAATAGGAAAATCCGAACCTTCCGCGACTTCTACCCACGACTCTAAGTGATTTGGTACAATATACATAGGTGGTGTTTTTTCCCAAATATACGCAAAGTGCCCGGAGTGATTGATTACTCCGGGCACTTTAACGCATTCATTTTTCTTTAAATTTTAGTTGCCGCTCATAAACAAAGCATTAGCAAACAACTGCTGTCCACGTCTCCAAAATCCTCTATACAAAATGTCATCCGTAAAGAAGACTATATTCCCTCTACCCATAGATTGTTCACCGATCACCATAGATTGTTTCTGAGCTTCATGGACCAAGTATCCCGCAAAACCCATTTTTACTAGGTCGTCATTAATCACACCTACATTCCAACCATTCTCCATTTTATCGAACTGAACTGAATTGGTCTTCAATGAAAAATAGTGGTCTCCCAATCCAAATGCCAAAGGATGACTCTCATCTAACTCTGTTCTGTATATCGCTCCGGGAACCATAGTTGGAATATAAGCTCGCTCCCTATCACTGTAGTTCATCTCTCCTCGTTTAGCGTTAAAGGCTACCTTTTTAGCGTCGCCCAATTGCACACCAGGTAGATCAGCTACACTACGAACACTATTAGCAGAACAAATCAGTTTTCCACCTTTTCGAATCCAATCTGCTAATACTTCAGAAGTGGATTCATCCATTCGAACTCGACCGTCTTGAACAACCAATGTATTGTACTGTCCGCTATTCAAAGCAGCAACCAAATTAGATTTATTCACCACTGTCATAGGATAATCCAACACTTGCTCAAAATAGTACCACGCAAAACCAAATGAATTCGGACTCAATTCATCTGTAGCCAATAGGATAACTTCAGGTTTTTCAATCAATACAAAATTAGTAGATCCCATATCTGCACCAGATTGTGCCCAACCAGTTTCAATAGGCCATGCTTTAGCATCTCGATCTTGAATAGCCTGCTTAACTGTAGGATACCAGGCAATGTTTTTTCTATTATCTGCTGCCATCACAAAGCAGGTACCCGGCGCAAAAGTATTACCTTCAAATCGCACCTCCTTTTCTGTATATCGAACCACAACGCCGGCTCTCAATAATTCACCGATCAAACTAGCATCATTTAGACAATCGTATTTGATAGCTACTGCATAAGGACGCGCTGAAGGCAATTTGGAATTGTTTTTTGGTATGGTGTATGCTACATCTGAAGTGATCTTTGAATCACTTGCATATACTTCCAAGCCTCGAGCGTGAGGAATAGACCAAGCTGTAATATCATAGGTTAAGGAATCCTCCAAAACGGGATCTGGCTCAAATAATACTTGCGTAAGTATAGCCAAAGGTTGATAAGCTGAAACAAGCATGTCTCCTGCCTGTAACTCAACCTCTTCCTCTTGATTGGATTGATAGCTATACATCTTAGCCTTCATATCCTTAGGTAATGCCCAATATTCTATCCCGTGTAGATCAAAATATGCAGCAAGCTCAGCCAATTCTGACGCTGGGTTATTAGCAGAAATTACATAAGATTTTAACTCGCCTGGAGGATTAGAAGAGGATACACTGAAGTACTTTTTAAAATTATCATTCAACTCATCTGCATCTTCTGAGCTGACTTTAACTGTAGACAATGAAGTCGTATAGTGATGATCAATACGATCTTGCAGAGTAAGCGTATCTCCATTATCCATCTTTACTGCACGTCCAGTAAAAGCGTGTCCAGCTTGCTCATAGGTCATCCCAATCGAACCGTTGAAAGTCGGATAAGTATCCCCGTAACTTGGATAAAATAAATCAAATACCTCCTTGGTAAAATATAACCACTCATTCGCGTCAAATTCTGAAGCACTATTTTTACCAATACGCGTTTGGAATTCATATTGCCAATCTGATATATGCATGTGTAATGGAACGGCAGCAGGAGCAAAGTAATATGGATTGTCTTTGAACTGCTCATGTACATCAGCATGTACTTGAGGCATCCATTTTTTATATAAAGCTATACGCTGCTGGGATTCAACCTGAGAAGTCCAAGCCCAGTCCCTATTCAAATCAAAATAATAATGATTCAAACGTCCTCCTGGCCAAGGTTCATAGTGTTCTCTAGCTTGTAAATTAGGATTCGCCGAAGCATTCGACACACCAATATGCCAGTGAGAATACCTGGAATTTCCATCCGGATTAACACTTGGATCTATAATAACCACAGTATTTTTCAACCACTCATTCGCATCTGATTGGTCTCCTGTAACTAACTCATAGGCAACTTGCATGGAAGCTTCTGTACCTCCAGCCTCATTTCCATGTACGGAGTAACTCAACCAAACAATAGCGATATCCTCTTCCGATGACTCCGCATCCGAAAAACCAATTTTTGCCAAATGCTGCGTTCTAATCTCTTCTAGGCGCGCTAAATTCTCTGGAGTAGAAATGATAAATATATTCAAAGGCCTACCCTCATTGGTATAACCATAAGGCTGCTTAATAATTCGATCTGATTCATCCACTAGATGATCAAAATAATCCACTACCCTATGATTGGGTGTGAACTGTATCCCATACATTTCTCTGTGAAAGGTCTGTGGAGATTGGACTTGGCCAATACTTTGAGAAGCAAGCAATAATAGCATTGCTAATAAACTGGTTCTATGTAGCATGTATAATGGTTAACTAGTTATTAATCTTTTGCAATTTAATAAATAGCTTCAACAATCTGCTTGATCGTTTTAGAATCTCCCATAGTATAATAATGTAAACAAGGTGCTCCTTTTTCCTTGAGTTCTTTAGATTGGGCTGTGCACCACTCAATTCCTATTGATCTAACTGCTTCAGCGGTTTTTGCAGCATGTACCTCATCTGCTAATTCTTTTGGGATATCTACATAAAAATTCCGTGGAATAGATTGCAATTGATAACGTTTGGTAAGTGGCTTTAAGCCTGGTATGATAGGAACTTGAATCCCAATAGCTCTACACTTATCTACAAAATCGAAATAGTGTTTGTTGTCAAAAAACATTTGAGTTACAATGTAATCCGCACCGGCGTCAACTTTCTGTTTGAGGTACAAGAGATCCATATCACCATTAGGTGACTCAAAATGTTTCTCGGGATATCCGGCTACTCCAATACAGAAATTGGTCGAAGCTCCATTTGCAATATTTGTATCTAGATAAATCCCTTGGTTCATCCTGTTAATTTGTTTCACCAAATCAATGGCATAAGCATTTCCATTAGGATCTGGAACAAACTTCTTCTCGAAAGGTCTTGCATCGCCACGCAAGGCCAATACATTATTGATATTCAGAAAATTCAAATCAATCAAGGCATTCTCGGTCTCATCAATACTGAATCCTCCACAAAGCAAGTGTGGAACAGCATCCACCTTATATCGGTGCATGATAGCAGCACAAATCCCTACCGTACCAGGACGTTTTCTGATAGCAATCTTCTCGTAATAACCTGAATTTTGTTTCTTATAAATGAACTCCTCCCGATGATAAGTCACATCAATAAAGGGAGGATTAAACTCCATTAATGGATCTAACATATCAAATATAGCCTGCATACTTCCACCCTTCAAAGGAGGCAAAACCTCAAAAGAAACAAGTGTTTTCCCACTATTTTTTGCTAATACCTCTGTAACCTGCATACCTTAACTTAAAACGATTTGTTGAATTAATTTTAAAAAAAACACAAATAATTTTAGAAGACTATTGCTTCATAAAACTTTTTGTTTTAAATTTGAATTGAACTTAAAACAAATGATTGATGAACGATTTTTCTTTAAAACCCATAGCGGCATTCGCCAACAACCAAGGGGCTGTTATTCTAAGGAGGTTCATAAAAAAGATCTCCAACAATCAGCGTCTCAAGACCTGGAATAAAAAACTTTCAGCTTATCTCGAGTTCAAAACAAAGGAACTTTGGCAAAAATTTCAAGCCCTAAGCACCTTTAAACAAATATTATTCCTCACCCTTGCCTATTTAGCGATTTCAAATAAAGTTACGCTTAACATTGGTGAAGACAAACAACTAAAAGGAAACGAAATGGTAAAAATATCATCCGCAGCACTGCACAGTCCAACATTTGAAGGTAATCGCACAGATTTAGTACCTGGTCCGGCTCAGAACTTTGACTATATCTTTAATATTCTACCTACTGACGATGAAAATACAATAGCTAAGAAAAAATACATCAAAAGGTTCCATAAAGTTGCGAGACAAGAGATGAAAAAGTTTGGAATCCCTGCTAGTGTAAAAATGGCACAGGCATTATTGGAAAGTGGAGCAGGTGGATCTAAGCTTGCCGCACAGAATAATAATCACTTTGGGATCAAGTGTTTCTCCAACAAATGTACCAAAGGACATTGCAGTAATTTCCATGATGATCACCACAAAGACTTCTTCAGGATCTACAATACCTCTTGGGATAGCTGGAGAGCACACAGCAGATTTTTATCATCGGATCGCTACAACCACCTCAAAAAGCATAAAAACGATTATAAGAAATGGGCTTTTGGTCTCAAAGAAGCAGGGTATGCAACAGACAAAAACTATCCAAACAAGTTGATTAAAATCATTGAAGACTATAATCTCTATTCCCTAGATATTTAAAGTATTCATTTTGTGTAGCTGTGCCCCATACTCATTAAGGCATAAGCTACTACAAACAAAATAAGGGAATGCATTATGAATTCTCTTGTGTATGTTCTGGGTTTCGACCGTCCAATGTTGGCGGTCTTTTTTATTTTGCTCCAGTTTGCATGGCCTTATCTCTAAGACGCTTCAAGAAAGGCGAAGCAAAAATAAAGTCTTGTAGTATATCATTATCACTATCCAAGACCTCTTCCTTGGTTCCTGACCAAGCCAATTCACCCAAATGTAGTAAGGCAATATTCTCACCAATCTCCATAACAGAGTTCATATCATGGGTATTAATTACTGTGGTAATATTGTTCTCCACCGTAATATCTTGAATCAATTCGTCAATAACTAAGGCTGTTTTAGGATCGAGTCCCGAATTAGGTTCATCACAAAATAAATAGGTTGGATTCAATACTATAGAACGGGCAATACCAACTCGTTTTTGCATACCTCCACTGATTTCAGATGGATACTTCTTATTGGCATTCTCCAAGCCCACTCGATCCAAACAATAATCCACCCTCATATCCTTTTCCTTCTTTGTCTTGTTCGTGAACATATCTAAAGGGAAACGTACATTCTCCTCTACTGTCATAGAATCAAACAAAGCTGATCCCTGAAACAACATTCCAACACGCATTCGAAGGTCTCGAATTTGCTTCTTATCTAGGGACAAAAAATCAGTTTCGTCATACATAATTTGTCCTGATGTAGGTGCAAATAAGCCCACTAAGATCTTTAGCATAACTGTTTTACCAGCACCACTCTTACCTATGATCAAGTTCGTCTTACCGGCTTCAAAGGTGTGTGAAATTCCTTTCAAGACCTCAACATCACCAAATGACTTTTTTATGTTTTCAATTCGAATCATGACAAGGTATTAAACCGTTAAGATTACAGCGATCAAATAATCAGACAATAGAATTAGAATATTACTAAATACAACTGCATTCGTACTCGCTTTACCCAATTCAATTGACCCTCCTTTCACGTAGTAGCCTTGAAAACAAGAAATAGTGACTAGGATAAAGGCAAAAGTATATGCCTTTACGTACATCATCAATACATTGTATTCAACAAAGTATGCTCGAAGTCCACGAATGTAATCCACATCTGACAAGGTTCCAGTTGGCACAGTAGCCAAATACCCTCCAAGAATGGCAATAGCAGCGGCAAGAGTTACTAAAAAAGGAATAACAAATAAACCTGCGATTACTTTAGGCAAGATCAAATAAGAGGCCGTATTAATGCCCATGATCTCCATAGCATCAATATGCTCCTTTTGACGCATTCCACCAATTTCCGCAGCTATATTAGACCCCACTTTTCCTGCTAATACTAAACAAGTAATCGTGGGTGCAGATTCAATAATTGCTAAATCACGAACGATATATCCAATGTAGTACATAGGTATCAACTGACCATCCAATTGATAAGCAAATTGTAAAGCAGCAACAGCACCCATGAAAATGGCAATCAAGGCAACGATCACTATTGACCCAACTCCTATGCTATCCATCTGACGAAGGGTCTCCTTCCAGTACATAGAAATTTTTTCAGGTCTAGAAAATGCTTGACCCAGCATCCCTAAATACTTACCAAAACTGTAGAATATATTCGATTTCATGAAGTCCTTTGTTTGTCAGCTTCAACGATAGCTCAAACTTATGAATAATTTTGCCTCAACTATAACTTCAATAAAGAAATTTGTTGATTTCCTTTTCTACCTTGATATACAAACCACTTACTACTACCTACCTGCTTGGTAAATCGCGGAACAATCTTTATCCCATTATTCAATACGCTTAATTCCCGTTTATCTATGGAACCATCTTGACCCAATCGCCAAATAACAGGCGTACTAAAATCATTCCTAAATGAAAATCCATCTTCAAAGCTACGTCGAGTATTACCCATATCATTGAATACAAAGAAGATTCCTTTTGGACCAACTAAATAAGTATAACCTAAATAAAATCCGCCATCATTTATACTAGACTGATACTTTGGAATCATGGTCGACCAATCCAAAGAGCCATCTGGACGAATATTAAATACAATGATTTCTTCATAGTGATAGGTATAGCTTACCGTACCATTATTGCGAACTCCATTATAAAAGCCCGTATTCATACTTCGATATTCTCTAACATAGAATCGCTCCACCATCATTAAAAGACCACCGTCAGATCTAGGAATCAATTCCCGAACCACAAAATTATCTAGTTCTAATCGATCTAAGCGACTGTCATCACTTAAGTATTTCTCTTTTCGCTTTTGACTTCTAATATTACTAGCCTCCAACAAAACATCGTCACTAAATTCAGCCGTCTTTGAGGCCAAAATTTTCTTGGACTTAGGATCAATCCTAAAAAACACTGTTCCCTTGGCTTTCTTCCTACTAGACAGTCCATATAACCCTGCAATCAACAGCTCACCCGTACTATTTACTTTGAAGCGAACATCAGAAATGATTTTATCCTGAAAGGACAACTTATATTCATGTTTCTCTGTACCCAAATTCGTAAAGCTGGATAACATAAACTTACCCGTATCCTTCCCATTGATATCCTTTGTCAAACCCAACAAGAATACATCTCCGTTTATAGAAACCTCGTAATCAAAAATATTGATATCTCTATCCTCAATACCTAATTCCAAAACCCGTTCCCATTCTACTTCCATGCCCTCCCCAAACACTAAGGCATAAACTCGCTCTGGGTCTTCTTTCTTAGAAGCCAACTGGCAGTAGACCAATAACTTGGATTTGTCGAAGGATTTCTTGAAACCAATCAGCCCACTTTCAAAGCGATTTACACTTTCAAATTGACCAACAATTTCCATACGCTTAAGTCGCTTTAAAGAATTAGCGTCATAAACCTCAGCAAACAAAAAATTAACCTTCTTGGACGTATTGAAATAGGAAGTAAACAAATAAAGCTTATCCCCCATCAGGATTAATCGTTCATATTGAACGATATTACCCTTATACTCTAAACTTAAACTCTTGGATCGAACCCGCTTGAGTTCTTTGTCAAACACCTCAAGCTCAAGCTCTTTCTCTTCTAAAATTCCATTGATTGATCGCCTAGTAATGGTGTATATATACTGCGGATGCTCATGAATGACATCTCCAAACTGCTGTCCCATTTTCAGTTTCTTCTGACTACTGTGCACCACATCAAAATCGAATGCTTGGGCACCAAGCACTATTGGAAAAAACAGGGCAATGAGAAAAAGAGATTTGGATCTAATCATAATTGAACTCTATTTGATACTATTGATAGAGCGATATTTTGATGAATTAACCGGATCAATTTTAGACATCAGACGAATAAATTCTCGCTTTTGCTCCAATTCCGCCAGACTAAAAATTTCAATCAATTCATTTGATTTGGCCGAGGAAAACATTTGGAGCAACATACAGTTAGGATAGGATTGTGCCACTATCCTGATCTCAGTTAACGCATTAATCAAAATAGATTTAGCAGCGTCAGGATTGTTATACATGATATCCAGGGCTTGCCTATGATAATCATAATAAGCCTGTCTGTAATTCTTAATCCGTGGAGACAAAATATTCTCTGCCATCCAATAGCGACTTCTGTTCCGTTGAGCCGAACCTGTTGGTGCCCACCCTGGGAAAGCTGCACTAATATCTGGACCAATGGAGTTAATTACATCCTGAGCTTTCTGATAATACAAGTCCCCTCCATTCAGAGAAAAACTATCCCCATCAAGCCCTAGAATATAATAGACATAGAAACCCAATATCTGAGAAAGGTTATCTCCGAAACCAAATTCAGTAAATTGAAGCGGTTGATTTAAATCATAATTGAAGACAACGTCTCTATCATTATGCGATAACAATACCGTCTCATAGTTACTATTATAGGTCGGTCGAGTCGCCTGAATCTGCATTTCACCTTTAAAAGAAGTATTCGTCACCTCCTCATTAATATTCAGATTAATGGTCAAATTGATACGCTCTTCTGGAGCATAGGTATACTCCGTCCAAACCATATCATTGAAAAAAGCTTCGACACTTCGCTCCAAATCCACAAACAAAGAAGGATCTGCCTTTTGTAGTCTAGGCGTATTAATATTGACCGTTGCAATGAATTCTTGTCCAAATACAAAATTGGATGTCAACAAGAATAAGAGCATGTACCCAAAGCGAACCATATTTTATTTTATTTGCGCGTTTTAATGCTAAAAATGGCATCGGCCAAATCGCTTGCGACCTCTACCTTATTTTTTAACTTAAAATCTTGTTTCTTATTGTCTTTAAAAATAAAGGAAACCTTATTGGTATCGTGGTTGAATCCAGCTCCTTTGTCCTGTAAGGAATTTAAAACCACCATATCAAAATGCTTTCGTTTCAATTTATCTGTTGCCTGATCGTATCCTTTACTAGTCTCTAATGCAAATCCTACATGTAGTTGATGATTACCTTTCAAGGCGCCCAATTGTGCAGCGATATCGACTGTTTTTTCCAATTGAATATCCATATCATCTTCCCCCTTCTTAATCTTTTCCGATTCGACTGTCTTTGGCTTATAATCAGCAACAGCAGCACTAAATATGGCTATATCAACACTAGCATGCAAGCTTTTCGCTTTTTCATACATTTCAGCTGCAGAAACTACCCTATGTATATTAATATTGCTATCGGCAATCTCCAAGCTAGTTGGACCAAGTACAAGTTCCACAGTTGCTCCTCTATCCGCTAACTCCCTAGCAATAGCCACGCCCATCTTACCAGATGAATGATTACCTATAAAGCGAACGGGATCAATATGCTCGTAGGTAGGACCCGCAGTAATCAAAATCCTCGAACCATCAAAATCCTTTGCCTGATTCAATCGCTCCTCAACAAATGCGTGAATAGTTTCAGGTTCAGCCATTCTCCCCTCACCTACTAAACCAGAAGCTAATTCGCCATATTCCGCAGGAATTAATGCCACACCTCGTTCCTCTAATATGTTCATATTAGATTGCGTACTAGGGTGTTTGTACATATCCAAATCCATTGCAGGAGCATAAGCAACAGGACACCTAGCCGATAGAAAACAAGCCAAAACCATATTGTCTGTAATGCCGGTAACCATTTTAGCCATAGTATTGGCTGTGGCAGGTGCAATAATCATATAATCGGCCCACAAACCTAATTCAACATGATTATTCCAGGCTTCTTCGTTGTGAACATCTGTATACACCTCGTTCTTAGAAAGGGTAGATAGGGTTACAGGAGAAATAAAAGATGTAGCAGAAGGAGTCATAAGTACTCGAACAGCATAACCCGACTTGACTAACAAGCGAACTAAATGCGCAGTCTTATACGCAGCAATACTTCCAGTTACCGCTAAAAGTATGTTCTTGTTTTGGGAAGCTAGCTCCTTCATATTACCTGTGTTATACAAACAAAGATAGCAGTAAGAAACGAATCTTACTGCTTTCTTCAGTATAGTAAAGGACAATCAAGATTAATCCCGACGTCTCTTATCGTTGTAGTGATAATGTAACTCATCCTCCAAGTACTCAGTGGTAGCAATGACTACAGGATTAGGCAACTTCTCATAAAACTTAGAGATTTCTATCTGCTCTTTGTTCTCATTGATTTCCTCAATAGAATCTGTACTTACAGCAAATTCCTCTAGCTTCTGATTAAGCTCACGCTTAAGATCAAAAGACAATTGCTTAGCGCGCTTGCTAATGATTGAAAGCACCTCATAAATGTTACCAGTTGTAGCAGATAATTCTTTTACATCTCTTGCTGAAACATTCGGGTCTATACCCTGAGATTTTGATTTAATATCAGTCATTCGACAATAATTTTAATTCCTTTTCTGATGTTGTTTTGTAGGATTGTACCGTATTGTAATACGCACCTTCCTCATATTTATCCAAGAACATCAAAGCATATCTGATGGTTTCATCATATCGCTCCTGCTTCTTGTCATATATACTATTCTCCGCTAAAAGAAAATTGGCCTCTACCATCTTAAATCGAATTTCCTCCAGGTTCCTGGTATCTGGAAATTCAATCAACATATTTTCCAAACTCCTTAGCGCGGATTGGTATTGTCCCAAATCAAAATAAAGCATAGCTGAATAATATGCCTTATCCTCCAATTTCCTACGACACAAGTCGATTAAAGTATTACACTGATCAACCTTGTCTGAATCCGGATACCTATTGACGAAAGTCTGAAAAGACTCAATGGCCTTCAAGGTATTCGTTTGCTCCAATCTAAAAGAAGGAGACATCTGATAGTAAGAAAAAGCAGTTAAAAAATCCGCCTCTTCTCTGAAT